>JBLIEO010000002.1:0-112910 GCA_047633095.1 Maribacter sp. | reverse complement strand
AATAAGCGGTCGTATAATCTTATTTCTGCTGGTACGGCATGTTTGATAGATACCCAATGTAAGGTTCCTTTAACTTTTCTAAGACTTTCCTCTGTACCGCTGCCGCTCTTGCTTTTTGGGTCATAGGTACACTGTACTTCTATAACATTCCCATCAGCATCTTTCGTGCAGCTCTCTGCTTTTATTATGTACCCACTTTTAAGCCTAACTTCTCGTCCTAATTTAAGACGAAAAAACTTTTTGTTGGCTTCCTCTCTAAAGTCGGCCTTTTCTATATATAGTTCTCTTGAGAAAGGCAATTCTCTGCTTCCTAAGGTTTCATCTTCTTGGCTGTTTTCTGAAGTCAACCATTCTTCTTGGCCTTCAGGGTAATTCGTCAGCACTATTTTTAATGGGTCCAACACCCCCATCACCCGGGGTGCTAATTTGTTAAGGTGTTCTCGAACATGAAATTCCAATAGCGACACATCTATTAAGTTATCGCGTTTGGCAATACCGATTGTATCTGCAAAGTTGCGAATGCTTTCTGCGGTGTACCCCCTTCTTCTAAGTCCGGAGATAGTAGGCATTCGCGGGTCATCCCATCCGTTTACGATATTATGTTCCACCAGTTGTGCCAGCTTCCTTTTACTTACAACGGTATGGCTCAAATTACGTCTGGCAAATTCTCTTTGTTTGGGACGCACTTTGTTCGAATCATAGACCTGATCCAAAAACCAATCGTACAATTCTCGGTGCATGGCGAATTCAAGTGTGCAAAACGAGTGTGATACTTGCTCTATATAGTCGCTTTCTCCATGCGTCCAGTCGTACATGGGGTAAATACACCAAGCGGTATTTGTTCTGTGATGAGCCTTGTGTAATATACGGTACATGATAGGGTCGCGCATTAACATATTCGAGGAAGTCATATCTATCTTGGCGCGAAGAACGTGACTACCCTCAGCAAACTCCCCTTTTTTCATGGATTCAAAAAGCGCAAGATTTTCAGTTATAGACTTATTTCTGTTTGGACTTTCGGTGCCAGGTTCTGTTGGTGTTCCTTTTTGGATGGCCATTTCATCGGAGGATTGGTTATCAACATAAGCCTTACCTTCTTTGATTAATATACGGGCCCAATCAAAGAGCTGCTGAAAGTAATCAGACGCATACCGTTCGGTATCCCACGTATAACCTAACCACATTACATCACGTTTTATAGCATCCACAAACTGCTGTTCCTCTTTGGCCGGATTGGTGTCATCAAAACGCAGGTTTACGGGGGCGTTATGGCGTAGCCCTAGTCCAAAATTAAGGCAAATGGAGCTGGCATGGCCAATGTGCAGATACCCGTTTGGCTCTGGAGGAAATCTAAAACGAAGTTCCTTTTCGGTATGTCCATTTTGAAGATCTTCGGCTATGATTTGCTCTATAAAATTTAAAGACTTTGGTGTCTCGTTCATATGCTATTTTCTCAGGTTACAAAAATAGCAAAAATGCGCTAAGGACCGCGTTTAAAATGGGCTGACCTTCTTTTATCCGAATTTCACAACAGTTTTAGGGGGTACCACAACAATAAATGCTAAGAACACGTTAAAAGGAGCATATTTGTCGTTGAATAGAAGGTTTGTGAAGATTTGTCTTCGACGTTCATATACGATTAGGGGCCCAAAACTACAGATCACAATGAAAAATTATTCCAAAATTTACACCTTAACTATTCTTTTATTACTTTTTTTAGTAGTCCAGCTTAGTGCACAGGCTATTGTAATAAACGCTCCGGAACCAGTGGATAATCCAAACTTAGCAGGAAATTCTCCTTGGCCAGCTATTTGCGCAGGTAATGGCGGTTTTAACGAGTACTTTGTTAATATCACTTGGGCGGGAACCACCCATGCAGATAACGAGTTCATTTTAGAGTTGTCTGGTGCCAGTGGTAGTTTCGCTACCCCAACAATACTTTCTACCATTACAGATCAAAATTTAAATAACGCTTTTGACGTAAGTTTTGCAGTACCGCTTACCACTAGAGGACAGGGCTATAAAATTAGAGTTCGGAGCACTAATCCAGAAAGAATCGGAACGGAATCCGATGCGTACAGCATGTACTATATGGATGTAACCGCTAACCTGAACATTAGTGAAGCAGGAGACGGAGTGCCTCCAGGAAGCATATGCAGTACGAATGCTGTCACCTTAAAAGTTGACAATATTAGTAACCCAGGAACATACCAGTATTCTTGGTACAGAAGTGGAACATTGTTAACAAGTGAAACAGGTCACACCTTAAATGTATCTCAAAGTGGAATGTATAGTGTGTTTATAGATTATGGACCCATCTGTACTGGTTCTGGAAATACCGATTCTAATATCGTAGATATTACTATTGGTTCTGGAGGTTCTGGGATATCTATTACCGCACCTTCTAATACAGCATTATGCACCGGAGACACAGAAACCTTGGCTATAGCTATTACCGATTCTTCTTGGAGTTATCAATGGTATAAAAACGATGTGGTGATTCTTGGAGCTATAGGAACGACCTACACTGTTAATACAGCAACGCTCGGCTTCGAAGCGGATTATGCGGTGGAGATATCTGCACCGGGTGTGTGTACCGAGCGTTCAGATGCAGTTAGCATAACCAATGCGGATAATTATACCGTAACTAGAGACAATCCAGTGAATGTGTTGCTACTACCTTCTCAAACACAAACTTTGAGTGTGAGTACAACGGCAAACTTCCCTACCTATAAATGGTTTCGGGATATAGTAGAAATTTCAGGAGAAACAGATAACACTTTAAATATTACCCAAGAAGGAGATTATTATGCAGAAGTGACGCAATCTGGAGGCGCTTGTACGAGCACCTCAAAGAATTCAGAAACAACGGTTGCCGTATCTCCTGCTTCGTTCGAACTTATATCAGATTATGCCTCGTCCTACACAAGTTGCGTAAGCACCAATATGGTGCTACAAGTACAAACAATTAATGCTATTGCTGCTGACGGAACCAGTACAGACGTAACTGCAGATTTAGAAGATGCGTTTACATACCAGTGGCAGTGGAATGGGGCTGTTGTTGCCGGGCAAACGCAAAAATCTATAAGCCTTGCTTCTAATACTGAGAATGGAGATTATCTAGTAACAGCAACCTTGGCTTCATACAATGAGAGCTCAAATACCGTACCGGTGCAATTACTCACTAGTGAAACGGTGACAATTATTAGTACGAGCGCTGTATATTGTAGTGCAGGTGATATAGTTACTGTAAGCACAACGGCCGATTTAATCTCTGCCAGTTATGAGTGGCAAAAAGATGGAGTAGCAATAGCTGCAACGGAAGAAACATTAAACATTAGCGAACCAGGCACGTACCGATTGGTATTACAACGAGCTGGTTGTCCTTTAATTTCAAATGAGATTACTATAGCCCCTTTAGACGAAAACCTGATTACTTTAGACCCTATAGGCGACGTAGTAATACTAGAAGGAAGGTCTAGAACAGTCAGGGCTAGTGGTGGATCAGCCTATAGATGGATGAATGTCTCCAATGTCGAAATTAGTACGTCGGACAGTGTTACGTTTACGGAGCCTGGCACGTATACATTAGTAGCGAGCATTGACAATTGTGAGGTTGTAAGGCGGGTTACGGTAAGTATTTTAGATAGGTTTAAAGTGCCGAATGTAATTACCGTTAATGGAGATGGCATCAACGACCAGTGGATTATTCCAAACCTATACTCAAACAAAGCCGACATAAACGTTATAATTTATAACGAACAAGGGGCAGAAATCCTAAACGAATTTAATTACAACAACAACTGGCCGCAGTCTTCTACGTCCTTTCAAAAACAAAATATGGTATTCTACTATAAAATTAGGAAGCCCAACGAGGTGCTTAAACAAGGGACTATTACCGTAATACGATAACCTTACCATGCTAAAGAAACGTCTTTTATATCTGTTTTTATTATTTCTTGCGCTAACAAAAGTAAACGCACAGGAGGAGAATCCTTTTATCTCTTACGATGTGCCAGCGCAGAACCTTTTAAAGTACAATAGGTTTTTGATTAACCCGACCTTCTCAACAGTTAGGGAAGATAAGTCTTACATCAACCTTTTGCATAGAAACCAATCGGTACAGTTTGATGACAATAACCAAAACTACTTTTTGAGTTACAGTGGTCGTATAAACGATAAAACAGGTTTGGGCTTAAGTTTATACACCCAACGCCAGGGTCTATTTAGCAACTTTGGCGTATTGGCCAATTATGCATATGGGGTAAGGTTAAACAATAAAAGCAACTTAACCTTCGGGGCAAACATGTCATACTATAATAGTGGCTTTGATGAAGGAAGAGCGAGTACAATAGAAATAGACCCCTTGTTAGCTGGTTTGCAAGATCAGAGCTTATTGTCTATTCAACCAGGGTTAAACTTGTCTTATGGTAAGTTTGATGTAGGTGTGTTTGCCGAAAACTTATTTGACTATAATCTAAAAACAAGTGAATCTGTTACGGAGTTTAAAGACAAAACTTTTTCGGGACACTTACAATATACTCACCAGTTTAAAAATACATCAGGAATTTTAGAGGAGGCTAGACTTATGCCTTTGGCACGCGCCAGAAAAATAGGGGAGGAAGACCTTACCTTAGGTGGAAGCTTAATCTTGGACCTCCCTAAATTAGGATGGTTACAAGCCGGGTACGATAGTTTTTATGGTGCTGCTGCCGGTGTTGGTTTTAATTTAAACAGGCGGATATCTTTAGGCTATACTATGGAAAAAGGTCTTTCTATTAATTCTGACAATTTTGGGGTCACCCATGAAATATCTTTTGCATATTCTTTTACACCTAACCTTACAGAGGATAGGGTATTACTTGAAGAGGAGGACATGGATAACGTGGAAACCGATTTTGAATTGGAGACGAACACCCTAGCCAGCAATGAGGAGATTGAGGAGCTAAAACGAAAATTGGCGGAGAACGATGCCATCATTCAAGAATTGATGTTCCGTCAAGATTCACTTGAATCTTCGCGCCAGTCAGATTTGGAACGTCGGTTTAGTATGGTGATGCGTATGGTACGCAATGAAACTAATGGAAACAATCCAGAATTGGAGCGTAGGGCAGAAGCGCTATTTAAGGGAGAAGATAAACCTTCAGACGTAGTGTCGATTAACCCTTCCAATAATAGCAATACCAGTATGGATGGCGGAAACGATTATCTAAGCACAGGACAAAATGAAAGGAAGAATGATGCCTTAGCAATTAGCTCCGGAACAGCGCAGCAAATAAATAAGAAAACTACTAATGGCAGCGCCACTTTTGAGTACAAGAACACTCCTAAAGAAGCACAAAAGACCGATTGGACTACCGCTTCGAAAGATGCTGTTGCAAACGTAGGCACTAATCCAGTAAGGACTTTAGCGGCTAAGCGTGCTAAGCATACATCGGTTTCAAATTCAGATAAGAATAGCAAGGGAGATCTCCGAACAAGGGCGGTAATTGTTCAAGACAAGATTAAAAGTAGACGATTTAAGGATTTACCCGAAGTTACTGATGGGTATTATGTAGTTGCCAATGTCTACAAAGGAGGTCGGTACATGGACAGTTTTTTGAATAAGCTTAGCGATACTGGTCTAAATCCTGATTATATAGATAATCCAAATAATGGGCTTAAATATGTGTACTTAAATCGGTTTGACACTTTTGAACAGGCTGAAGCTGCCGCTAAGAGTAATCTCAATGGAAGGTACAAAGGTCCTACTTGGATTATGAATGTTGATAATAGGTATACTAATGAAGCGTATGCGGATAACGTTAATAAACTAAGGGAGAAAGCTTCTAAGTACGACACAGATGTTTTACGTAAAAATGTAATTGTTAAGGATAAGATTGTAGGCAACAGGGTAGAAGACGATAACTCTAAGGTAAATGGACTTGGTTCCGGTTATTACCTCATCGCCAATGTCTTTGCGGTGCCTCAGAACGCCAATCGTTTTGTAGCCCTATTGAACTCTATTGGTCTTAGTGCAAGCTATTTTATCAATCCTGAAAATAACTATCGGTATGTGTATCTGAAACGCCATGATGATTGGAGTAATGCATTGATTTCTTATTACTCTAAGTTAAACGACGCCTATAATGACAAGATGTGGATTATGCGCGTTAACTCAGATCAGATGGCATAGGGAAAGAAAATGTGTTTGATACCCACTTAAACTTTTACCATCCTTTTTACTAGTATATGTTCATTATAGAATATTGATGATGCATAGTAAATTAATTTCTTCATTCTAAACAAAGCAATTAACTAGCTATTGAAACAAAAACGGATACGTGGACAAGAGCAGAATAAAGGACGCGCACAAAAACCTCCTGTTTTTATTGTAGTCCTAAACTAGGCGAAAGTGTTTTTATAGATGGATACGGACTTATAAATTTACACTTTATAGTTATTTAACAGGGGCACCTTTTTTACTATTTTAAGCAGTAATCTCAGTTTGATTCTATAGCAGAAAAGAAACCATAACTAGAACCTTTGGAACATGCAGGCTTTTCGATATTCTTCTACCAGAGCAAGGCTGGACTATTTTAATTAAACCTCAATTCTGACGTTTTCAAAAATTCATATTGGGAATCAAAGTAGCGTATAAGAAAAAATAGATTCCTTTTGGTTTTTATATTCTGGCTTAGAATCATCAATTAGCACCTATTGTATGCTAATAAAATCACAATACATAAGGGTCTATTTCGATAGCTTAAGTACGTCATAACCCAAAACTTTTGTGGCAACGCCAATTTAGATTATGAGTTGGGGGAATACGATTCTTTACAAAAGAAGCTTCTTAAGGTTTCTCTAATAAAGGTTTCGAACAGAGTCTGTTTCGGTTTTCAGTTAGTGTTCAGACAACTTCTAATTCACATAAATGCCTACGTTTTTTGTTTAACATACTATGAAGAATCAGTATTTCACAACATAAAAACGGGTCGCTACAACAATAAGTTTTACAGGGGTTTACTAAAGTCAATATTTGCAATTGGACTCATTGAATTGGACTGAAAATGTAATCGGTTAGTATACGATATGCAAAAGCTCTTAAGAAAAAACACCATTAGGCAGCATAAGAATAGTAGGCAAACAATTTTTTATTTGATTAAAATGAATAAATTCATACCTAGAGCTGTTTTATTTCTTGTTCTGTTTTTAGGAACCTTAGCTGGTTTCTCACAGGAATATACAGCATTCACAAGATCTTACCCTTCTGGGGATAATTTTAGGTACCAAACTAATATAAAAGGAGATCTCACTTTTATTGCTAACGATATCGTTAATAGGGACGGTGGCACAGCTACTACTAGACCCGAAGACCCTTACAACGATACGGGCAGTGGCTCTACCTATAACGATTGGTTTGATATTAGATACATTGACATTGATAGTGATACCTCCACCTTTAACTCTAGTTCTGCTGATTTTACTTTTGACCAACCCGATTGTAATAGAATAAGATATGCTGCTCTATATTGGTCAGCTACCTACGTAAGTAATGAGGATGGAACACGGTCTACTGATTTTGACCAAGTTAAGTTTAGAGTTCCAGGAGGAGCTTATATTGATGTAAACGCTGATGAGGTTCTTTATGATGGTAGCGCGAGTGCAGATGCTTCGATGAGAGATAACAGCCCGTATGCGTGTTATGCAGATGTTACGGCTCAAGTAACCGCTTTAGCTGATCCAACGGGAGCTTATACCGTGGGGAACATAAGAGTTTCTCAAGGTTATGTGCCAGGAGGGGTTTCTGGAGGATGGACTTTAGTTATAGTTTATGAAAACCCAACCTTGACTGGAAAACTCATTACTACATATGATGGTTTTGCAAGGGTTAGGAACCAAAACCCAATACTCGATATAGATTACACTGGTTTTACCACTATTCCTGCTGGTCCAGTTCGGGCTAATATTGGAGCTGCTGCATTGGAAGGAGATAATAGAATTACCGGAGATGAAATGGCTATTAGGTCTGCACTAAATGCTGGAGGTACATTTTATAGGATTCAGAACGGCTTAAACCCAGTTGACAACTTTTTTAATAGTAACATTACCCTGAACGGAACGCTACTCCCAGGGCGTACCCCATCTAGCTTAAATACGCTGGGTTATGACACAGACCTTTTAAATCTTCCAACCAATACAATTCCTAACGATGAAACGGCGGCTACCTTTAGATTTACTTCTACAGGAGATCAGTATTTTCCTTTTTTCAACTCATTTAATATTGAAATTATTGAGCCAGATATTGTCTTGGAAAAGCGAGTTGAGGATATTGCTGGTAACGATATTACGGGATTAGGAGTAAACTTGGGTCAAAACCTAGATTATGTACTGTCTTTTGAAAACATAGGTAATGATGATGGAGACAATTATACAATACGGGATGTTTTACCCATAAACGTAACATTGGATGAAACTAATATGGTTTTACCCACAAACGTAACATATACATTCGATGCAGCTACAAGAACGGTGATTTTTACCATTCCAAATGAACTAGTTACAGATACAAGTCCAGTTGCAATAATTCGAATGCGGGTAAGGGTTGCAGAAAACTGTTTTGATTTTATAGACGCTTGTACCGACCTTGTTCAAAATCTTGCTTATTCTACGTATAGAGGTGTTTTTAATGATAATGAGATAACAGATGACCCTAGTGTAACTGATTTTGACACCTGCGGTTTTATAACACCTGGGGCAACCAACTTTTTACTAGACGATTTGTCTGACTGTCATTTTAGCAGAACCGTACAACTATGTGGGGATAATGCAATTTTGGATTCGGGAGATAATTATGACTCCTATGTTTGGGTACGAGACGATAATAATAATGGATTGTTGGATGCTACGGATACTGTCTTAAACGATGGAGACCCAGATAACGATCCAAGTACCCTATTAATTAATACACCAGGAACTTATATTGTAGACAAAATAATTGCAGATCCTTGCAAGGGTTTTAAAGAAGTTATAGAGGTAGTGCGCTTTGGAGACTCTAACGTAAATCCAATAATAGAATTCTTTAATAGCTCCAACTCTGATGCAGACTCTGCGAACGATATTCAAGGTGAAATCGTTAGTTGTTCTGTAGATGGAGATTTGTTGCCGAAGATATTCCTTTGTGGTTTAAACGACTCGCAACTTTTACAAGTAAATATTATAGATGCAACTAGTGTTGTTTGGGAACAATTAGATGAGGGTAGTTGTACCTCTGCCGGTGATGATTGCGCAAACAAAAATCTTACCTGTACATGGAATGAAGTAAGTACGGGCAATTCTTTTTCTGCTAATTCTGAAGGCAAGTTCAGGCTTGTTGTAAGGTATCAGAATGGATGTTTTAATAGATTTTATTTTAACGTTTTTCAAAACAATTTAGATATTCTTTACACCAGCAGAGATGTTGTTTGTGAAAGCTCTGGAAATATTACCATTACTAATATTGGAAGCGGATATGGTTTTCAGTTGGTAAATGTAGCCACCAACACAATTGAAGTACCTTTTAGCGCCAATAATGGGCCAGTTTTTAACTTTACTTCGAACGGAGCATATAGGGTTGATGTAACACAGTTAGATAATGTTACAGGCCTTCCAATTTCTGGCGCCTGTGTTTTCAGCACCCCAGAAATAGGTATTTTAGATAGGGACATGCAGGTTGATATTACAACCACAGACACCAACTGCAACAATCAAGGGACTATTCAAATAGATGCCTTGGACGTTTTTCCTAATTACAGTTATGAGTTACGATTGGACGATGGAACCCCAGCACCTAGTGTTGGAAGTCCGGACTACTATCCTTTACACCCTGGCGGAACGCTTATAGATTCAGAAACCGCACAACCAGTCAACAGTTATACATTTACCGTAAATGCAGGTGGCTATTTTGCAGTAACAAGGTCGGATGACGATTGTCTAGATGTGCAGGCCGTGCGCGTAAATAGAGTTCCAGACCCAACCTTGACAGCATTAACGATAGCAGACATTGGCTGTAGTTTTGGGACGATACAACTTACAAGAACAGGAGGTCTGGGAAGCCCAGATTTTCAATATGCTATATGGAGTAAAGACGGTGTTTTATTGCATGGTACCGGAGGGTCCGCTACGGAACAGGAGATTGTTGATAATGTTGACCCAAATGCGTATCAAAATGAGAACTTATTTACTTTTGGCTGGAGGGATACGGATAGCGATGCTATCGACGAATATTTCCCTGGTGAAGAAGGCACATATGTTTTTGTAATATTAGATGCCAACAATTGCTATGCCATATCTAACTCAACTACGATTAACGATGTAGGTTCGTTCACCATCGATTCAGTAGATGAGGTACAACCTGCTTGCAGTGGTGAGGCTAATGGACAATTCACCATTAATGTATTAGGAGGTGTTGCACCGTATCAATACAGTATAGATAATGGAACAACATATCAACCTACATCTAATTTTATAGGACTTATTGCAGGTCCTTATGAATTAAGGGTATTGGACAGCAGCGGTTGTGATGGAACCCTGTCCTATGATTTAAACCAACCCTTTCCTTTAACAGCTTCTGCTGGTGTGGCTAGGGATGCGACCTGTGACCCTAACGGGGCAGAAGTTCGGGTAACTAATGTCGTTGGAGGCACCGCACCTTATGAATATAGTTTTGATGGGGGTAGTACATGGGGGTCTACATCAACCGAATTATTAGCCCCTGGAGACTATACGGTTTTAGTCAGAGACGCTTTTTGTTCCTTCCCTATGAACGTAACCGTAGAAGGACTTCCGGCACCCCCAGATGTCGCTTTGACACCAGAAGTAAATTATAATTGTGACGGTAGTGGAACCATTACCGCTTCACCAAGTATTACTGGATACGACTACAGATATGAAATTGATGGGGTGTCAAATGCTCCGGACCCTACCAGCAATGTATTTAATAATGTTGCTCCTGGAACCTACACAGTAACTACATATTATACTTCTCAGACACCGCCCGCACCAAGTTTACTCCTTTCTGAGGATTTTGGAGTAGGTAACGGAACTATTCCTAGTCCAGACACAAGAGGTTATGCCTATGAAGACCAAACGACCAGCACCGCTGGTGGAGGAGATACAAACCAGAATATTAATGACTTTCAATATGGCGTTACGAATGAAATCGTTGCACCATTTAGCACTTGGATAAGTCCTAACGACCATACCGACCCATCCGACTCCAATGGAAGGTTTTTAGTAATTAATGTAGGTACGCCGAGTCCAGGACAAATCATTTATACAAAACCTATTAATGATATCATTCCCAATAGGCCTTTACGTATATCATTACATATTTTTAATCTCGTTATTTCATCAAGTATAATTTTAGATCCCGATTTAACTATTGAAATCGTGGATGGTGGTGGTACCGTAATCCAATCGATAAGAACAGGTGACATTGCAAAAAACACGGGACCAGATGATTGGGTTTTGTTTACCACTGATTTTGATCCAGGCCCAAATACGAATCTTGACTTTGTTATTAGAACTGAGAAAATTGGAAATAACGGCAATGATCTTGCTTTGGATGATATTCAAATATTTCAGATTCCTGAGGTATGTGAATTATTTGTTGAAACTCCAGTAACTGTTTTGCCAGGACGAATTTTTGGCGGAGAAGTACAAAGCTCTACAAACGTATCCTGTATCGGATTAACGGATGGTACGATAACATTCCAAGTTGAAAACTTTGATACCGTTTCGGGATTTGAATATTCTGTAGATAGTGGCACTACTTGGATTGGCTCAACAACTTCGCCTGTAACCACGGGTCCAGTTTTTGGAGCTGGAACACAAACGATACTGCTAAGGAAAGCCAATGAAATCACATGTACAGCTTCGATTACTAGAGGTATTACTGAGCCGGCACCAGTAGTGGCAACAGCAAACATAACAACGGCACTTACCTGCACGGATGGCGCTACTATTGCGGCTGCGGCAAGTGGAGGATTACCAGAGTATGTGTATCAGCTAGAAGATGGTGTTGGGAATGTAATAGGAAGCTTTGATTTTCTGAACAACGGAAACAATAGAATGTTTTCCGGATTGACCGAAGGAGATTACACCATACGCGCCAGAGACCTTAATAACTGTGAATCGGACACTGCTTTGACGGTTGCCCCTTTAAACCCGGTCGAATTTACAACGACTTCAACAGTCTGCTATGACGGCACCAACAACGCTAGCGTTCAGGTAAACGTTACTAACGGAAATGGAGGATACCAGTTTAGAATAAATGCAGGACCATGGTTAACGCCCACGCCAGTAGCTGCTGCGACATATACCTTTCAAAACCTTTCTAGTGGCTCTTATGATATAGATGTAAGAGACCAAAACGGGTGTCCGTTAGCTTTGGCTACGCAAACGGTAGTAATTAACCCTGCTTTGACCGTTGCGGCAACAGTGCCGAATATTTCGGCCTGTGATACGGATTCGGACATTACGATTACAACCAATGGTGGTGATGGTAATTATACCTTTGCTATTGTTGCAAGTGGAGCTACGCCTTTGGATGCCGATTTCAACACTACGAATCCAGTAATTGGTTTTGTGTCTGGAAATTATGATGTTTATGTAAGGGACAATACTGGAAATACGGGCTACTGTTCAGATAGTTATCCACTGACCATTACACAGGATGCACCCATAAACTTTACCCCAACCTCAACAGATGTTAGTTGTTTTGGAGGTGCTGATGGTGCTATTTCGGTTGTAATGAATTCAGGTGGACAAGCACCTTTTATGTACAGCATAGACAATGGTGTAAGTTATAGCACCGTATCAAATTTCCCCAACTTAGTTGAAGGAACATACCAAGTACGTTTAAGGGATGTTAACTTATGTGAATCTGTTGCAACAGCTATCGTTGTTGACCAGCCTGACGAACTAATTGCCGAAGCCTTACAGACACAAGGTTACACCTGTTCTCAGCTAGGCCAGATAACGGTGGGTAGTATTACGCCAACAATAGGCGGTTCTGGAAATTATCAATACCGTATTAACGGGGGTCCATGGACTGCAAGTACTACTGGAGGACATACTTTTACGGATGTATCTGATGGAACATACATTATAAATGTTCGGGACGCTAGCGCAACCAGTTGTGCAATTAACTTAGCAGCTGTTGTAATCGATGCCTTGCCTATTGCTCCCATAGTAGATTACTCGGTGGCATACAATTGTGATGGAACAGGAAATGTAATAATAACACCTTTCGACAATACATTTATATATACACTAAACGGAACAGCACAAGGTCCTGGTGCGGCATCCAGCACGTTTAATGACATAGCCGTTGGCACACATGCTTTGAGGGTTAAGTATAGTCCAGATTGTTTTATGGACACCGTTGTAATCATACAAGATGGCAATGCTTTTGAAGCATCTATTACAGCTTTTTACAACCTAGATTGTAATGGAGACGGCACAGGTAGTATCACCATTGATGCGGCTAATTATGGCGGGGGAGGCTTTCAATACAACATAAATGGCGCCGCCTTTATGGGCCCTTTTACTTCTACCCAAACCATTACCGCGCTTAATGCGCAAACACACAATATAGTTGTTCAAGACGTGAACGACCCTATATCATGTACCATTCCGCTAAGTCAAGTTTTAACGGAGCCAGCTTCAGTACAGGTTAACGCTGCCATAACAACGCAGTTCACATGTAACAATACAGGCGCCACAATTACAGCTAGTACATCCGGAGGCACACCAACATATCAATATCAATTAGAGATTAGTGATGATGTAGACCTTACGGTACCTTATGCTAACATTATTTCAGTAGAAAGAACCTATCAAAACTCCCGTATTTTTACTAATGTTCTAGCAAATAACTCTGGTGAGAGCTATGTAGTTCGCGTTAGGGATACTAATTATTGTGAAGATGTTATCGATGCTGCCATTATAGTAACAGGACCTGAGCTTATTGCATTTGATGCAACGCCTACTGCTTGTTACACGGGAAATAATGACGGCTCTATTACGGTTAATGTAACCGCAGGTAATGGTGGGTACCAGTTTAGCTTGGATAGTGGCCCTTGGAGAGCTCCTACCCCAATTACTGCTACGACTTATATCTTTCAAAATTTATCTAATGGCACTTACACTATCGAAGTTAGAGATCAGTTTGGGTGTCCATTAGTGTCAAATACACAAACAGTTTCTTTAAATCCTGACTTGAATGCGACAGTTGACGTAGTAAATATTAGTTGTGTTGACGGTAGTCTTACTGTAACTGCAACGGGAGGCGACGGTAATTTTGTTTATGCATTCATGCCAACTGGTAATATGCCATTGTTTACAGACTTTAGCGCTTCCAACACCTTTGCCGTTACCACGGGGAATGAGGGTGATTATGATGTTTATGTTTGGGACAATAATGGGGTAGATCCATATTGTACATTTATGGTTACCGAAACGGTAGCTCCAGCAGTTGCACTAGCTTATACGGCAATTCCAGGAGATCCGCAGTGTTATAATGGCACAGGCAGTATTGCAGTGAACATTACGTCAGGCGATAGTCCTTACACTATTGAACTTATCGATTTGGATAATGGTGGCGCGGCTAATCAGACCAGTATAAATGTAGTTGTTACCATTCAGAACTATTTTAATCTTCCCGTAGGAAATTATACCATTATTATTACAGACGCTAATGGCTGTGATGTTACTGAAACACCAATAACCATTGTAAATCCAGATGAACTTACGGCAGATATTGAGGGTATAGCCCCTGTAAACTGTGACCCTGACCCAAACATGTATGGGTTTAGATTTATTAATTATTCTTCCACCTTGGGCACCTTAGAATTTAGTGCGGATGGTGGTGCCAATTGGCAGACTAGTGATACGTTTATCGGGGCTGCTTTTACTTCTGGCACGGAAGTGGAACCGGTCATTAGAACGGTATCTGGTACTGTTCAATTGTGTAGAACAGATCTTTTGCGCTATACCATTCCTTATCCTTTGGATGATTTAGATATTAGTATTTCGGCCATTATTGTAGACTGTAATGATCTTCAGGTTACTGTTCAAGGTACTGAAGGACTTGCGCCTTACGAATACACCTATTCCGAAGACCCAGTTAATTTTAATCCTGCTGCTGCAACTTGGCAACCTGGAGGAACACTTGATCCTGGGGGTAATACCGTTCCAGTAGGGGAGGGCCGTTATATATTTGCCGGATTAGTTCCAGGGAGAACATACGTTTTTTACGTTCGAGATTCTAGTCCTTGTGTAAGACAGAGTTCTCAAAACGTAAATATTCTAGCCCCACCACCAGTACAAATTAGTGCAGATGTAACTCCTACCTGTGATGGTGTTACGAATGGTCAGATTGCCTATACCGTTACAGAAACGAACCTTGGGGAACTGGGAAGTTCTTTTAGTTGGGATTTTTATAGATTGGACGATGTTGGGCCTATAGGACCTCCTGTATTGGTTTCTTCCGGCACAGAAACCGGCTTTATATCTGGGGATTCTTTTGTGGTGCCAGCACCAGCCACGCTAAGCGAAGGAGACTACTTTGTTGAAATACGTGGCGGCGCTCCCAATAATTGTATTATCGGAAGTGAAAATGTACGTTTGGAACAATTGAATCCTATAACATTTACGCCAAATGTATTGGCTCATATTACATGTGCAAATCTGGGATTAATTGAAATCCAGAATCCGCAAGGAGGAGGAGGAACATACACCTATACCCTAAGCAGTCTAAACTTTAATTCCAATATTGTTACAACAGCAAATCCTATAGCAGTTCCTATTGGCCATTTGGCAGATGCAACTGCAACACCTTTTAACGTGCTTGTAGAAATTGCCGACCAGTACAATTGTCCAGTGACAACTTTACCGTCACATACGGTTTCCATGGATATTTCACAAAGCCCTACGGTTACCAGTGTAACTACAAACTGTGCCACTCCATTCGGGATAACGGTAAACGCTAGTGGAGGAACTGGAACTTACTTATATTCAATCAATGGTGGAATGAATTACGTTGATAACGGCGGTGTTTTTAACAACGTTCCAGTAGGTGGCTATGCTATTTCCATAATAGATGCGAATGGATGTACAGCTGCAGATTCGGCGGAAATCTATCCGACCTTACAGGCAAGTGCTACTATAGCGAAAACTCTCGACTGTACTATTATTCCAGATGCTATAATCAGTATTTCAGCTATAGATGGCTCGGGCTTTTATGATTATGAAATAGACGGACCTGGAATAAATGATCAGCTAAGAACTGTTTTGCCATCTCCTGCAAATACAGAAGATTGGTCAACGGCAGTAGCTGGAACATATACGGTATTGGTTTATGATAATAACAGACCAACATGCCCAGCGAGGAGCTTTACAGTTGAGGTTCCTGCCAGATTGGAGCCCTTGGTTGAGATTATTAACTCAACTCCTGTATCGTGTATCGGGGATTCTGACGGTACGATTACTATATCTGTCGTAGATAATGCCATAGGGCCTTATACCTTTGAAATTACTTCTTTAGACGGAGCACCGACAAGTATAAGCCCAACAAGCACTACAAATACGAGTGCAACCTTTACAGGTCTTGCAGCTACTGCAGGGGTAGGTTATATAGTAACCATTACTGCAGATGCTACAAACGCATGCAGCACTACAAGTGCTCCTATCGTAATAGCGGAACCCGCCCCCATAGCGGTTACTATGAATGCGCCAATAGAATTTGGATGTACTGTTGGGAACAACGCTAACAACGCCAGTATTTCGGTACAAAGCGTAACAGGTGGTTCAAATACCTTTGTGCGCTACCAATTCTTCAATAACTTGGATTTGGCAACACCGCTACAAGAGGGGTCTAACGACACCTATATCGAAACCAATACTGTAGGAGGTAATTATACTATCGTGGTTTTTGATGATAACGGTTGCCAAGGTACTGCTGCTGCAACTATTGCTCCGTTTGATGAGCAATTGCCAGCGACGGTTACAGTTAATCAGGTTATTTCCTGTATCTCGGGAGAAAATATTACGATAAATGCTTTCGGTACATTAACTGATTCCACTACACCAGCCGGACTTGCCAATTATGAGTTTAGGCTATTACCAGGTGCTTTTGGACCATCAAATGTATTTACAGGATTACCTGCGGGCACCCATACTTTTGAACTTAGAAATGTAAATACCAATTGTGTAGTATCTCTTTCACATACGGTTGGTCAACCCAATAATTTTGAGCTTACGTCAACGGTAGAAAATGTGGTTTGTGACGGAACAGACGGTTCTGTGAGTTTTAAGATTAATGACCCAATTAATTTGTATATAGGAGGATTCTCATGGCAGATATATAATTCCCAAGGAACAGTTGCGATAGGTGACGATGTTATTATAGCTAGCGCCAATGGCACTTCTACCAACGTTGGTCCAACAACACCATTTGCACTTGGAGAGGGTGAATATAGGGTAGATATTATTCAAGATAGCAACCCTAACTGTACGCTAACAGACTTCTTTACTATTGCTGCCCCTACCGGTCCAATTACTGGAAACGCGCAGGTAGAACCGATAACTTGTGCACTTAATGATGGCGTAATCGAAATCATTGATGTTCAGGGCGGTTGGGGAGCATTTACTTATTTTGTGGCTCCGACTACGGATCCCGCACCACTAGTAGGAAGTTTTGGAAGCAGTCCAAGGTTTACTGGTCTTTCCGGTGTTGCAACACCTGGGATGGATTATCAAGTTTGGATAAAAGACCAGAACGATTGTATGCTGCGATTGTCAGATGTAACGCTAAGTAATCCAAATCCAATTACAGCGGACGTACAAGTTAACCAAGGGAATTGTACCGATTTCTCCGGAGAAATAGAAGTTGTCAACGTAACAGGAGGTCAGGGCAGTAATTACACCTATCAGCTTTTGTTAAATGGAAGTGTATCCGGAGCGCCTCAGGCAACGAGAATTTTCTTAGGATTAGGCGCTGGCTCTTATGAAGTTAGGATTACAGATCAATTGGCATGTTCTGCAACAACAACCTTAATAGTATTATACGATGTTATTGCGCCAAGAGCTGATATTTTCAAAACTATTGATTGTAATTCTAGTGGAGAAATTAGGATTACGCAGACCGGAGGTTCTGGAGTATTCGATTATACCGTGACCTTCCCTGACGCATCAACTCCGCAGCCAGCTGTTTTAGCAAGTGCATCGGCCACGTTTGCTAACTTAACTATAGTAGGGGATTATGTATTCGCGATTACGGATACCGCAACCGGTCATACCTGTAGCACAACCGTAACTCAACGATTGGAAGACAGCGTGCTACCCAACATAAGCATTGATGCCTTTACAGATTTTACTTGTAACGGTACCGATGACGGAACTATAAGTGTAAGTGCCAGTCCGGATAACGGAATCGGTCCCTATACCTTTACTGTTATATCAGGCCCTGGAAGTACTGCGGTATTCCCAGTTGTAGCTACAAGTAATACCAACGCTACGGCAGTATTCACCGGTTTGGAAGCTACGGCTGCAGGGATAACATATACGATAAGAGTGGCGTCTCCGAACGGTTGTACAAGGGATATCACCCAAGTGATAACCGAACCTAACGTGATTTCAAACTTTACCATAACAACCGAACAATTTGCATGTACCGTTGGTAACAATGCCAATACGGCAAGTATTTCTGTTGATTTATTAAGCTTATCTGGGGGCTCTAATAATTTTGTACGGTATCGGTTTGTAAATACCACAACAGGTGTTACTGTTCAAAACGGGGCAAACAGCAATTATATAGAAACTAACTATGCTGGTGGTGTATATGAAATCACCTCATTTGATGACAATGGTTGTGCAAGTCCCGTGGTAACAGAAACTATCGACCCATTTATTGAAATTTCCAATTCAACGGTAAACATCTTGTTAGACCTGACCTGCATGCCTGGAAACGATGCTCAGATACAAGTAGGAGTAACCGTAAATCCATCAAGCGCTACACCTAATTTGGAATATATGTTGAATGGAATCAACTTTGTATACACATCCACTAACGCCACTGGATTATTTACAGGACTAGGTGCTGGAAACTATAGTGTCACCATTACCAATTTGGATACGAATTGTGTTATTGATACAGTTCATACAATCGACGCCCCTGAAGAGATGCAGATTGTTGCCACAAAATTAACTGATGAGGAATGTTTGAATAATGGTGCGAACGACGGAAGCTTTAGTGTAGGCATAACCAACTATGCTGGCACGTATGGCTATCAAGTGTTTGATAATACGAATACTCCCGTTGCTGGTCAGTCTGGTAATGGTAATACAGCAAGTGCCTTACCTCCGATTACAAATTTACCAGGAGGTGTTTATTCTGTTAGAATAATCCAAACACAGGCTCCTTTTTGCGTTGAAAACTCTAATGTGATTACCGTCTTGGCGCCAGATGCACCAATAGCGCTCACGCCTGTTGAAGTGCTCGGCGTTAGCTGTTCTAATGACCAAGGTAGTATATCCGTTATTCCAACGGGTGGAGAGGCGCCTTACACCATAGATTGGACCAATGCAACAACGGGACAATCTGGAACACAAGTTAGTGTATCGGCTTACATTTTAAGCGGTCTTGCTGCTGGAGACTATACCTTTACGATTACGGACGCCTTTAGCTGTATAGAAACGGCTGCTATCACTTTAATACGACCAGATGATATCCTTGCTACGATAACAGCTACAGCGCTTTCTTGTTTTGGAGATAGTGCTGCATCTGTGTCTTCTTCAGTAGCGCCAAGAAGTGCTGTCGCAACATATCAGTATCAATTGAATGTATATTTGGATATGAGTGTTGCAACTCCGGTGCACCTAACGCCAAGACAGGCTTCGGACACATTTATCGACTTAGGAGCTGGCTACTATAGCATTACTGTTTTGGATGACCTTGGATGCAGTGTAGAGACCCCAAGAGTTCAAATTATACAACCGATGGAAGTATTCGCACAATTGTTTAGGACAGGGGAACTTACATGTGCGAATCTGGCAGAACTGGAACTTAGGGCAGTTGGAGGAACAGGCCCTTATCGCTATAGCGAAGACGGAATTACATTCTTGCCAATGAATGTGTTGAACGGTGCAAATACACACGTATTCAGCAATATTTCCGCAGGAACATATAGATACTTCGTTAGAGACGCTTTCAATTGTGCTTCTATTATGTCGAATGAGATCATAGAAGACCCTATTATACCATTGACCTTAACCGTTGATGAGGCTACCGCTTTTGTAAATTGTACAGGCGACAGTACGGCTAGTATTGCAGCCTCCGCAGACGGCGCATTGGGCAACTATGAATATGCCTTATACACAGATAGCTCTTTGAGTGTCGCATCAAGAATTGTTGGGCCACAAACGCAAGGAACCTTCAATGGATTAGCAGTAGGAACCTATTATGTGGCGGTAACAAGTGAAGATTGTGTCGCAGCTCCAGCGGAAGTAGTTATTATTGATGCTGTTCCCTTAAGCTATGTAGAAGATATTGTAAACATCTCTTGTTTTGGTGAAAACAATGGCAATATCACAGTTACCTTGAGTGGTGGTGCGGGAGGATATCAGTATGCTATTTCACCTAATTTGAATCAATTTGATAGTGTAAATACGTTTACGGATTTAACTCCTGGTGATTACATAGTAATAGCGCAGGATGCGAATGGTTGTTTTGAACAATTGCTGTATTCAATAACCGAGCCTTCATTGCTTACGGTTAGCGCAACACCTACCTCAGAGGTATGTGTGGGAAGTGCCGATGGTACCATAACCTTAGATATTTCTGGAGGGGTTGCTCCTTACAGTACAAGTTTAAACTCAAAAGATGCTGTGGATTTTGTACAAGACCGAATAGCGTTCGCAGGATTAGCAGGAGGGAATTACCTAGTATTTGTTAGGGATGCGAACGGCTGTGATACCAATGTTCTTGTTGATATTACCCCAGGAGCAAACTTAAATGCAACGATAACAGCTGTTTATGAGTGTGACGGGGATACACCGGGTAACTATGTAAACATTACCCTAGAGGACGAAACGGTACTCGGGAGTGTATTGTATGCTTTGGATTCTACGGATCCAAGTGATATGCAGCTAAATCCAGATTTTAGAAATACTGCGTCAGGAACACATTTTATTGCTATATCACATGCTAATGGATGCGTACAGACCTTTGATTTTGAAATAGAAGCTTTTGACCACCTTGCGATAAGTTTAGAACCTAGTGGGATAAATCAAATTACAGCGACTACGACTGGAGGCAACCCTAGCTATACTTATTATTTAGGCGGCAAGGACATGGGAGAGCAAAACGTTTTCACTATTTATAGCACTGACACCTATGTAGTTACCGTGGCAGATGAAAATGGCTGCGAAGTACAGGCTAATATATTTATGGAGTTTATAGACGTGGAATTTCCTAACTTCTTTACCCCGGACGGTACGGGTCTAAATGACTTGTGGACACCTAATAACATGGAAACCTTTCCTGAAATACTAATCATAATATTTGATCGTTATGGTAGGGAGTTACACCGAATGGGTGCAAATGATTCAGGTTGGGACGGTTTGTACAAAGAATCTGAGCTGCCTACAGGTGATTATTGGTATGCACTAAGGCTCAACGGTGTTAAAGACAATAGGGAATTAATAGGACATTTTACATTATATAGATAATGCTAAACCTAAAGAATATGCGTACAAAGATATTGGTGCTTGCCCTATTTATAGGAGCTTTTGTACTAAGAGGCCAAGAACTTACGATTCCCCAGTTATCCCAATACTTGGCAGACAACCCTTTTGTGATGTCACCTACCTATGCAGGTATCGGAGATCATGTAAAAATCAGGGTAAACGGTCTTACGCAATGGGTTGGGGTTAAGGACGCCCCGGACACCCAGTCCTTGGCAGCCGATATGCGAGTAGGTGAAAAATCAGGAGTAGGTGCCTTACTTTATAATGATAGTAACGGACAGACCAAGCAGCGTGGTGCCCGAATTTCTTTTGCGCACCATTTAACCCTGGATCGCTACGACGATGAGTTTTTATCTTTCGGTATCTCCTATAATTTTAATCAGTTTAGAATCGATATCGAAAACTTTGATGTTTTAGACCCAAGTGTAACTGATGATAGGGCTACTACCAACCACAATTTTGATGTTGGATTGCTGTACCGTTATGAAAAGTTTTATATCAGTGCAAATGCATCAAACCTATTAGAGAAAGATTTAACAAAATTCAATCCAATTTTTGAACCAAACACATTACGTAATTATTACTTGTACACAGGATATAGGTATAGCAAAAGCAAAAACAGCAACCTTGAGATAGAGCCTTCGGTTTTCTTTCAACTTTTTGAAAGTGATGGTAGGTCGGTAACAGATTTGAACTTAAAGTTTAGATGGTACGATTTTGAGGATTATTATTATGCAGGCTTAACGTATCGTTTTTTGAACGATCAGATTGGAGACCCCTTGTATATCGCACCTATCGTTGGCCTTAAAAAGAACAATTTCTATTTTGGTTATTCCTATCAGGTTATTTTAAATGAAATTTTAGGCTACAGTAGTGGTACCCATGTGGTAACTTTAGGGGTGGATCTTTTCCAGGGAATAAGTAATTGTAGGTGTACGTATTAAATTTTGGTTGTTTTACCTTAGTTTTGCCAAAATTTTAAACTATTTATGGGAACCGTACGTGTAGAGAATATTAGGGTTTATGCTCATCATGGCTGCCTTTCGGAAGAAACTGTCATAGGTAGTGACTATCTTGTAACCATTCAGGTGAAAACCAATCTTTCCAAAGCGGCGGCAAATGATAACCTAGCCGATACCGTAGATTACGTGCACATTAACAAAATAGTTGAGGAAGAGATGGAAGTGCCATCCAAACTGTTAGAGCATGTAGCTAAAAGAATTACAGATAGGATTTTTATTGAAATCCCAAAGGTGAAAAAAGCAAAGATTATAGTATCTAAAATTAATCCTCCAATGAACGGAGATGTAGAAAAAGTAACGATTATCTTAAAATCGAAAAGATGATGATTATATCTTTTTGAAACCTTGAAATAAGGCATTACCTTTGCATCAACAATTTGGCATCGTGGCCGAGTGGCTAGGCGCAGCTCTGCAAAAGCTTGTACAGCGGTTCGAATCCGCTCGATGCCTCAAAAACCCTCCTTTTTTGGAGGGTTTTTTGTTTTTAGAATGTTATTGCGAGCGTTGAGGTTTTACCGCTCGAAGTAGAAGTAAAATAATCTTCTGATTACTCAAAAGAGATGTAATCTGTGCTTTTTATATTTATCAGGCTATTGGTGATATCCGATTACATCTGCAAAAGAAAAACTAAGAAAATAGCGGGAATAAAATATACCGCAATCGTTCGTGCACCCTCGTAGTCCTTTGCAATCCGCTGTCCGAACAACAGCATGAGTAGCGCAATACAGGACAGTATGGCGCCATAGAATGCCAAGGTCGGGTCTTGTGATAGTAAAAGTTGGATGACGCCTAGAAGGCAAAGAATTCCGGCAACAACTTCCGTTACAAGTACAGTGCCTAGTAGCAATGGAACCATATTCTTAAAAGGACTTTCGGAAAAATGTCCTGTTAACCAGCCTAGATTTCCTTTCCAGTCTGTAATTTTATCAATACCACTCTGTAAAAAGGTAATGATAAGAAATAGTAGTAATAAAATCTCTGTAGCTTGGGTAAGAAGGTTTTCCATATCGAATCGATTTTTAATGAAATTTAAGGGGTGTGTTTTTACGTCTTTGGCATCAAAGGACTCGTTTTTTTATGGAGCAGCCTCGTTAATTTAATGGATAAGTCAGTGAAGATGATTTTAGCGTTACCGTTTCTTTCGATATGGTATATCGAATTCTCTAATTCCTCAACGATGGGTAGGATATTGTTCTCATGTACGAACGGCGCAAATTTTTTCAATTGGAAACCATCTACATGTATTTTCATATAAGCAAGTTCCTCTGCTCCATAGTTTAACAACAACGCCTGGCGCATCACCATAATGCAGTAGTGTAAAAATTTTTTTTGTGTTTCCCTTCCTGTTTTGGCTAGTTCCTCGCTCCAAAGAATCAGTTCATGAATGGCCGCCTTATTGCCTTTTGCCTTAAACGCACTTCGTACCCATTGTACGAACCATTTTTCGAACACTAAGTCTTCGGAATCGTTATGAAACAGATCTAAGGCTTTATTAAAATTGCCATTGGCCTCATGGGCTACTCGCATCGCCTCTTCTTTTGTGGCACCTTTATCGATTAAACCTGTGACTATTGCTTCTTCTGCCAGTGGAGGCAAATGCAACACTTGGCAGCGAGACTTTATGGTTTGGATGATTTGTTCTTCATTTTGGCAAAGTAGGAGAAAGATAGTTTTATCTGGTGGCTCCTCTATAAGTTTTAGGAGCTTGTTAGACGCGGCAGAGTTCATTCGCTCTGCCATCCAGATGACCATCACTTTGTAACCGCCTTCATAAGACTTCAAGGAAAGCTTTTTTAAAACTGCCTGAGCTTCGTCTACCCCTATCTGCCCCTGTTTTTTTTCAATCTCTATGAGCCTATACCAATCAAAAAGGTTTCCGTACGGTTGCTCTGTCATAAAATTGCGCCATTCCTGAATATAATTGTCGCTTACTGCACGTGTTTTAGCTTTTTCCGAGTTTGCAACCGGAAAAGCAAAATGCATGTCTGGGTGCGAAAAAGAATTGAACTTTAGATTACATGCTACTTCCCCTCCTTCGTTTTCACTATCGGAGTTGTTGCAAATCACATATTGTGCATAGGCTAAGGCCATAGGTAAAAGACCCGATCCTTCTGGCCCTACAAACAATTGGGCGTGTGGTATCCTGCCGGCATCGGCACTCAAAGTCAAATGATTCTTAATGTGGGAAAGCCCTAAAATATCCTTAAAAAACATAATTTCAAATATAGGTGTTTTTAAAGCAGTAGGGAATAAAGGTTTAAGGCTTTAAATTTACGTTAAGAGAGTTTTATACCCATCCTATTAATCTTTACATTTGTGCCTTATTTAAAAGCAGAATCTCATGAAAGAACTAGACGACTATAATTTTGAAAACAAAAAGGCATTGATACGGGTAGACTTCAATGTTCCTTTAAACGAGGACTTTGAAGTCACGGATATTAATCGGATAGAAGCTGCAAAACCAACAATCATAAAGGTTTTGGAAGATGGTGGGAGTGCAGTACTCATGAGTCACTTGGGAAGGCCAAAAGGCGAAAGGAATCCAGACTTGTCTTTAAAGCACATCTGTGCAATGGTTTCTGATGTAATCGGTGTTACGGTAAAGTTTGTAGATGATTGTGTTGGGGAAAAGGCAAAAAAAGCTGTTGCTGAGCTTCAAAGCGGAGAAGTGTTGTTATTGGAGAACCTAAGATACCATGCAGAAGAGGAAAAAGGGGATGAAACATTTGCTGAGCATTTATCTAAATTGGGAGATATTTATGTGAACGATGCTTTTGGTACTGCACACAGGGCTCACGCCTCTACCACTATTGTTGCAAAGTATTTTACCGACGCAAAGTGTTTTGGGTATTTATTAGCCAAAGAGATAAAAGCGATAGAAAAAGTAATGCGCACAGGGGAGAAACCTGTTTTGGCAATATTAGGTGGAGCAAAGGTATCTTCAAAGATTACTATTATAGAAAATATTTTAGATAAAGTAGACGACCTTATTATAGGTGGCGGAATGACCTATACGTTTGTAAAGGCGCAAGGAGGCCAAGTAGGAGACTCTATATGTGAGGATAATAAAATGGAATTGGCGATGCAGATTTTAAAACAAGCCAAAGAAAAGGGGGTTAACGTGCATATTCCTGTGGATGTTATTGCAGCCGACGATTTTAGTAACACTGCAAACACAAAAATAGTTGATGTAGATAAAATTCCTGATGGCTGGCAAGGTCTGGATGCAGGTCCTAAGACCTTAGAGAACTTTAAAAAGGTTATTCTCGGTGCAAAGACCATTCTTTGGAACGGCCCTGTTGGTGTTTTTGAAATGGAAAGTTTTGCCAATGGCACTATTTCCTTAGGTAAGGCTATAGACCAAGCTACCCAAAATGGAGCCTTCTCTTTGGTTGGCGGAGGAGATTCTGTAGCTGCTGTTAAACAGTTTGGTTTTGAAAACAAAGTGAGTTATGTATCTACTGGCGGTGGCGCCATGTTGGAAAGTCTAGAAGGGAAAACCTTACCTGGTATCGCGGCAATATTAGCATAGTACGGACGTTATCGATAAACGGGACTTGGTGAATTTTATATGTTTTAAGGAATAATATTTTATTCTGTCAACAAAATGTACGATTTTCGTAAGTCCCGATTATAAAATTTCGTCAGCTATGTACATCCCAAAATCAAAAAAACTAGTTTTAGTAGGATTGTTTTCTGTCTTTTTTGGTGCTCATTCGCAGCAAAAGGATTCTATTTTAGTAAGGACACCTCTAACGACTCCTTCTCAGGCTGCAACAGATAGTCTCGCTCAAGAGATTTTATCCGATAAAATAGAAGAACAGGACGATACTATGCTGCTCGATGTGCCATTGTCCCTTTTTAAGACAACCGAGTCAAAGCATTACGATTTAAAAGACCACAAAGCTGCTGCTAAATTTGATAGTCTATGGATGAAAGAGCTGCTGCAAAATGCGTCTCTTTTTGATGAAATGTACGAAAAAGTGGTCAATCTAGATACTGTCACTACAAATACCCCTCAACTAGAGTTAAACACAGATACACTTAAACTCCGTTTAGAAAGGTTAAATCGTAAAACACCCTTTAATGTCACCTATAATCCATCCTTGGAAAAAGTTATTAAATCTTTTTTAACCAGAAGGCGTGGTCTCATGGAGCGTATGATGACAGCGAGCCAATTTTATTTTCCGCTTTTTGAACAGGAACTCGACAATCATGACATTCCTTTAGAAATGAAGTATTTAGCCATTGTTGAATCCGCACTAAATCCAAAAGCAAGATCGCGCGTGGGCGCTACCGGGCTATGGCAGTTTATGTACGGAACAGGGCGAGAAATGAAATTAAAGATAGACAGTTATGTTGATGAGCGTAGCGATCCAATAAAATCTACTGAAGCCGCTTGTAAATATTTAAACAGGCTCTACAGTATTTATGAGGATTGGGATTTGGCACTAGCGGCATATAACTCCGGTCCTGGCAATGTAAACAAGGCAATAAGAAGGTCTGGTGGACACCGAAATTATTGGAACCTTAGAAGCTATTTGCCAAGGGAAACAGCTGGGTATGTGCCAGCATTTTTGGCTACTATGTATATATTTGAGTATGCAGAAGAACATGGAATACGAGGAAAGAAAGCAGAGCGCAATTATTTTGAAACGGACACAATACATGTTAAGAGCCTCATAACCTTTGATCAAATAGCGGAATTAACAGGCATGGACAAAGAGGAGGTTACGCTTTTAAATCCGTCGTACAAGTTAGAGGTTATACCGTACAGAAAAGGAGAAATAAACACCTTGCGCTTGCCTTGGGATATAATGGGCAAGTTCGTTGCCAATGAGGAGGCGATTTATGCCCATGTGGAAAAAGAACTAAAAAGCAAGGAAAGTCCGTTACCGAAACTTGTTCAGCAGGCAGAAGAAAATAGGATACGGTATAAGGTTAGTAGTGGCGATTTTTTGGGAAAAATAGCCGAGCGTTACGGGGTTGGTGTTAGCCAATTAAAGCGATGGAACGGCCTTAGGAGCAGCAACCTGCGTATTGGGCAACGATTAACCATATATCCAAAAAGAAACGCGAAGATATCCGTAACCCCTAAAAGCACCCCTTCTAGAAAAGCGTTAGCTTCCAATAGTAAGGTGCACGAGGTACAGAGCGGAGACTCCCTTTGGACCATTTCTAGAAAATATCCTGGAATTAGTATTGAAAATTTACAAAAATGGAATGGTATTAGCGGTAACAATCTAAAACCAGGCACAAAGTTGAAATTGTGTGATTGTTCCTCTTAAACCATAAATCCATAAATGAAAAAATTACTTACACTAAGCCTATTTGTAGTACTTGTTTTATCTTCTTGTAAAGATGGTGATAAGCAGGACTACCTCCCCAATTCTATCGGAGCTTATAACACCCTTACCATAGTTATAGAAAACGAACTATGGAAAAGTGAGGTAGGGGATAGAATACGCGAAAATTTTGCAGCTCCGGCTCTTGGTCTTACCTGGGACGAAGCCCTATTTAGTATCACTCAAGTACCGCCTCAAGTATTTACGGGAGCAATAAGGAATACGAGGAACGTGCTTTATGTAATGGAAGACTCTTTGGATATAGCGCATATGAAGTCAAATATGTATGCTAAACCACAAAAAGTAGGCGTATTTAAAGGGCGTAATAAGGCAGAGATAATTGAAAATCTCACCGAAAAATCTTCAGAATTTATTGAAATATTCAAGAAACAGGAAATAGAAGAAGCACAAAGACGCTTTTTAAAGTCTTTGAATAAAGAAAAGGCCCTAGAGGAACATTTGGGAATTACCTTGAGCGTTCCTTCAGCATTTAAAGTAGGAAGAGAAGAGGATAATTTTGTTTGGATTGATAGACAGATACAAAAAGGTACCCAGAATATTATTGCGTATAGTGTGCCTTGGAATACGTTTGACAATGACAGCACCTTTGTTCAGGATATCATAAAGATGCGCGATTCTATAGGTAAACTATTTGTTCCTGGAGAGGATATTCCTGGAAAGGAAAACTATATGATTACCGAAAAAGCATTTTCGCCCTACGTCTTTCCTACGGAGGTTTCTGGAAGAAAAGCCGCCGAGGTAAGAGGAATCTGGGAAATGTCTGGATACCCCATGGCAGGACCTTTTATAACCTATATTATCAACGACAAGCCAAACAACAGAAAACTAGTATTGGAAGGCTTTACTTTTGCTCCGGCAACTGAGAAAAGGGACTATATGTTTGAGTTGGAGGCTATACTTAAAACCTTAAAATTCAACACACCATAAGGAATCTACATATTCAAATTGTATAAAAAGAGTTAGGGATTTCCTAAAGCTTTTTTATATCTGTGTCATATTATTCTAAAGATTACCGAAGGCAAACCCAGTAGAAAGCCTAAAGATAAAGGCGTAAATGGTTATTGCAATTAAAGTGAAGCATATAAAGGTCCAAATCTTAAAATAGTTTTTTATAGTGGGGTCTTTCCAGCCTTTAAAAGCTTCAATATAAATTTCTTTTACAAGTAGAATTTTCTGCATAATTTGAGGTTTTTATATTGTTAAAACCAAATATCTACTTATTTCTTGAAGACTGAATATAGATTAGACCAAACCCTTGTTTTTCCTGTCAAGCGTAAGCCTTATTTTGAAGAATCTATAAACTGTTATTTTATTCGATGAAATAACAGCAGTTTTTCTGTTGGTTTATTTTCTAAAAGGAAATGCATTAAAGCTTGTCTTTTCCTATGGCCAAAGAAACTAAAGACACCTTCAATTACTATAGGATAAAAACAAAAAAATCGTCAATGTATATATCAACGGTTTCAAAATATGTGGGTGTAAATGGTTTTACATATTTACGATAATGAATTCTGATCTACGGTTTAGGGCGTGTTTTTCTTCGGGGCACGCAACCCTACCGTAACATTCGTTAAGCAATTGTTGTTCCCCGTAGCCTATTGCACTTTCGATACGGTTGGTATCAATGCCTTTAGATATAATATACTCCCTAGTAGCTTTTGCCCTGTTGTCGGAAAGGGAATAGTTATAGACGGCGCTACCTCTGGAATCGGTATGAGACGCAATTTTGATGACCATATTTGGATACTCCGTCATTACCTTGATAAGCTTATCTAATTCTTTACTTGCATCTTCCCTAATATAAGATTTGTCGAAATCAAAATGAATCATTTCTGTTTTCAGCTTTCGAATACCGTCTTCTACATCAATCATTTCCTTGAGCTTTTTCATAGCAGCGGTCACATTAATGGTGTCATTTTCCATAGTGGCTATTTCTAGTTCGCTTACAAAGAATGTTTCCTTATGCGTTTTAAGGATGTACTTGGTGTTGGTATCTAAATCTTCGAATATAAAGCTGCCGTCCTCACCTGTTTCTATCTCCTTCAGCTTAACATTGTTTTCATCTAGAAGCTGCACCAATGCCTTAGGCATAACATCGCCTGTTAAAAGTTCTGTAACAATACCCGCAATAGCATTTATGTTTGTAGTAACGTCTTCTACTATAAGATGTTTAAAGGAATAGATGTCATCAAAGCCTTTACCACCTTCGCGGTTAGAAGCAAAAAAACCTTTTTTAGTTTCTTCGTTTACAATATAAGAGAAGTCGTCTTTGTTACTGTTAATGGGCATCCCAATATTTTTTACTGTGGAAAATCCATTTTCTTCGTCAAATGTAGCTTCGTAAATATCTAAACCACCTAACCCGGGATGACCGTTGGAGGAGAAGTATAATTTCTCTTCATTAATAAATGGGAACATTTCTTTTTGTTCTGTGTTTATTTCAGGGCCAAGGTTTTTTGGGGAAGAAAAGCTACCATCCTCAAGAACATCAACCACAAAAATATCCGAATCACCCATACTGCCTGGCATATCTGAAACAAAGTAAAGTTTTTTCCCATCTTTACTAAGTGCCGGATGACCTGTGGAATACGAGTCGCTGTTAAAAGCAAGCTCGGTAGCTTCCGTCCATTCACCATCTACTTTTTGTGATTGGTAGATTTTTAAATGATTGATTCCCTTGCTGTCTCTTTTAAGTTTTTTCCCGTAGTTGTTTCCAGTAAAATACATGGTCTTATTGTTAGGAGAGAAGGTAACTGTAGCCTCATGATATTTTGTGTTTAGTTTCTTAGAGAATTTTATTGCATTTTTAATATCGGACGACTCTTCGTTAAGTTGTCCTATGTATAAATCTAAATAAGGTTGGTTGTCCCATTTATGCCTTCTGGAGGTTAAAAAGGATGAATTGTTTGCAGAGGCAAATACGATATCATTTTCATTATGGAACATAGGAGCAAAATCAGAGTATTCTGAATTGACACTTAGATTTTGGATTTCAAATTTCTTAGGGGAGTTTAATATTTTATCCAGTACCATTTCGTTTTTTTCAACTACGGACGAACTCTCACGTTCACTCAACATCTTTTTATTGTAAAGACGCATGAGTCTTTTTGATCTTCCGTATTTACCGTTGCCTTTTAAGGAATGTGCGTATTTAAAAATATTATCTAAAGACATTTCCTCTTCATATTCTTCATGCAAAATGGCATACCATTTGTAGGCTTGTTCCATATTGGTGTTAAAGTAGTTTGCATCACCTGCTTTTTCTAATATCTCAAAAGAGTAATTACCTCTATCTTGTAAAGCCTGTTCGTAAAGATTAGAGGCTTCGGCGTACCACATTTTATTAAAATATTCGTCGGCTCTTTTAATAAGTTTGTCAGACGAAGTTGATTTAGCATGTCTTTCGACCTTTTTTTTCTTTGGAATACTCGTTTCGACTATTGTATTGTTGGAAAGCACTTCAGTAGCGGAAACACTATTAGTAACTTGGAGTATCCAAACATCATCCTTGAATTTATTATCGAATTTAGATCGATGGGCATTTATAGCAGATTCCCAAGTATTGTATCTATTTACATAAAGGTAGTACAGGTCGTTCTCAGGATTTTTAAAATACCCTGAATCAAATCCTTTTTCAGAAAGCTTCTTTACTTGCGCGCTTAATTTCTTCGATTGACTAAAAACACCCGAAACCGAGTAATAGCCATTTTTTACATCTGGGATACCTGTAAATGTTCGCTGTGGAATACCGTTTTCTAAGGCTGCAACGATAAAAGTGTTTTGGTTGTTAGTTTCTGCATCCTCGGGCTGATACACCCTAGAGACATCCCCTTTCGTCCTTTGGCTTGTAGTGTTTGTTTCTTGAAGGCTTTGTGGAAATACACAACAGCAAAAAAGAAGTGTAAAAGCGCTAAAATATTTTTTCATGATTAAAGCTTGAGTTTAAAATAAACATAAACTTATTTGGTTATAATTGATTGTCAATCCTTCCGAGTTACGAAAATAGAGGTAATGGAGGAATAGCATTATATTTTGTTGTGAAAGCTATATAATTTGTAGTGTATCATTATAAAAATGATTTACAGAAAATTAAATATAGTCCTAAAATTTAGAGAATTTAGTTGGATTCTTCTGGAAATAGACAATATAATATTGAGGATATTTCTTAAAACCTATATAATTCTAACAAATTTAGAGCCGTATTTAGGGTGGTGTAGCTAAAAACTTGTGATTTGTTTCGTGTACGAAAATCGTAGGCAGAGCATGAGATTTTAAAATAAAAAAGCCATAAGATAAACTTATGGCTAAGATTTTAAAAAAGGGAAGGTGCGACTAGTCTTTTTTTGTTTCGTCTAGTTGCTCATCTTCCTCCTTAGAGGCGTCTTTAAACTCTTTAATGCCACTACCAAGGCCGCGCATTAATTCAGGAATTTTCTTTCCTCCAAAAAGCAGAAGCACAACCAGTACTACGATGCCAATCTGCCATGGGCCAATAGCCAATATTATGTTCGAAAATATCATATCGTTATCTTTTAAAACTTTTACGAAGGTAATAAAATCTAGTTTATATAGCTAGAACATTAACGTATGCAAATGCGAATTAGAAATTATGAGGAAAACACAGCTCTTTTGAAGCAAAACCCTTAGAACGAGGGTGCTCCAGTACTGCTTATATTTTTTGCACGAATAGCTCGTATTTTAATTTCTAAGTTTATCTTTGTTACAATGGCCAAAAAGCAAAAAAAAAGAAAGGAAATTAAGCGAAAATTGCTTCATAAGTATCGGTTGGTGATACTTAATGAAAGTACTTTTGAGGAAAAGATATCCTTTAAGCTAAGTAGGTTAAATGTTTTTGTTACTGGATCATTATTAATGATCGGTCTAATTGGCTTAACCATATTACTGATTGCCTTTACTCCATTGAGGGAATATATTCCAGGTTATTCTTCAACCAAACTTAAAAAGCAAGCCACAGAGCTTACCTACAAAACCGACTCTTTAGTGCGAGTCCTGAGGTATACCAATAGGTATTTAGATAATATTAGAATGGTGCTCAAAGGAGACATAGAGAATAATGAGGTAAACAGAGACTCGTTATTCCAACAATTTAAAATAGACCCAGCATCTATAGACTTAACACCAACGAGGCAGGATTCCCTGTTAAGGGCAGAAGTAGCCTTGGAGGACAAGTACAATTTGTTTGAAAGGAATTCAGATAAAAAAAGCATGGTGCTTTTTCCGCCTATAACAGGAAGCATTACCATGCCCTTTAATGCAGAAGAGAAACACTACGCGGTGGATGTGGTTGCGCCAAGCGATACACCAGTAAAAGCTGCTGCCAATGGCACCGTAATTTTTTCAGAATGGACTGCGGAGACTGGTTATGTTATCATTTTGGAGCATGAGGGCGGCTTACTTACTGTTTACAAACACAATGGTTCCTTGGCCAAATTCCAGGGTGCAGTGGTGCAGGGCGGTGAAGTAATTGCTTCGGTAGGAAACACGGGCGAGCTTACAACAGGGCCACATTTACACTTCGAACTTTGGGACAACGGAAACCCGGTGAATCCCTTAGACTTCATTGATTTTAATTAAAAACTATGTCCCTAAAAGAAGTAGCCGCCAAGGTTTTTGCAAATTATATACATGGAAAGACCCAAAGATGGGTCAATAATCCAATACAAACACAGCAGAGGGTTTTTAGGGGACTTTTAGATAAAGCCGCCGATACTGAATTTGGCAAGGACCATGGTTTTAAAACTATTCGCTCTTTTGAGGATTTTTCAAAACAGGTTCCAATACGAGATTATGAAGAGTTGAAACCCTACGTAAACAAAGTCGTGGAGGGAGAAATCGATATACTCTGGCCAGGACAACCGGTATATTTTGCAAAAACATCGGGCACCACTTCCGGGGCTAAATACATACCCATAACAAAGGAATCTATTAAATATCAAATAGAGGCGTCTAGAAACGCTATGCTCAATTATATTCATGAAACGGGAAAGGCTGGTTTTGTAAATGGAAAAATGATATTTTTACAGGGTAGTCCGGAGCTTCAAGAAAAAAACGGTGTTAAATTGGGCAGACTTTCTGGTATAGCTGCTCATTATATTCCCAATTATTTACAAAAAAATAGATTACCAAGCTGGGAAACGAATTGTATCGACGATTGGGAAACTAAAGTAAATGCAGTAGTAGAAGAGACGAAGGACCAAGATATGACTGTAATTGCAGGAATTCCTTCTTGGGTACAGATGTATTTTGAGAAATTACAGGAAACGACCAATCGAAATATTGGCGAGCTTTTCGAAAATTTTGAGCTCTTTATATACGGGGGTGTAAATTACGAACCATATCGGAAAAAGTTTGAGAGCCTTATAGGAAGGCGAGTTGCAAGTATCGAATTATTTCCTGCCAGCGAAGGGTTTTTTGCTTATCAAAATTCCCAAAAGGATAAGGGATTGCTGCTGCTTCTAAATGCTGGAATTTTTTATGAGTTCGTGAAGGCAGATGAATTTTCATCGGAGAATAGAAAGCGCATTACACTTAAGGACGTAGTTAAAGATGTTGATTATGTGATGATTATATCTACAAATGCTGGTTTGTGGGCCTATAACCTAGGAGATACCGTTCGGTTTACTTCTCTAAGCCCCTTTAAATTAATTGTTTCAGGAAGAATCAAACACTTCATTTCTGCTTTTGGGGAACATGTAATAGCGAAAGAAGTAGAGGAGGCCATGTTAGAGGCTACGGAAAAGACAGGGGCAAGCGTAAACGAGTTCACCGTAGCTCCGCAAATTATACCAGAAAATAATGAACTTCCCTATCACGAATGGCTAATTGAATTTGAAAAGGAACCAAATGATATGGCTGCATTCATACAAATATTAGATAAGGCGCTTCAACTTCAGAATAGTTATTATAATGATTTAATAAAAGGAAAAATATTGCAGACTTTGAAAATTACGACCATACAATTAGGAGGGTTTAGGGCCTATATGAAATCTATTGGCAAGTTGGGCGGACAAAACAAGGTACAGCGTCTTTCCAACGACAGAAAAGTGGCAGAAAAACTATTAAGCTATAAACTGCAATAAAAACCAAGCTAAAGGAACTTAAATTTTAATTGTAATTTTGTTTGAAATCCTAAAATGGGAAAAACAATAACACCATCACGCGCCCAAGAATCTACGAATGCAATTGAACGCTTGTATATTAGTATGCGGCACCTTTTTAATCGAGGTTTTTACAAACCAAATGGCGTTTCGGGCGAAGCACTTAAAAATGCACTACTACAATTAAGACCAGAAATCTATGGTTCGGTCGGTGAGGAGAAAGCAGAATTAAATGGACTCATTTATGTTCTTGAGCGGCTTCCTGAAGGAATTGAACAGTGTAGGTTTATAAGTTTAACCTCAGATGAGGGCTATGGCATTTCCCACATTAATCCAATTATACCCCCAAAAAGAAGAAGAAATTGTTACCGCATTGATGATGAGCAGATGAATATTGAGATTACCAGAGGCCGTTCTGATATCTATGATATTCTTACCCATTTGACTTTCTTGTTTATTGAATCTGAAAAAATTTGTAGGAGAGTCTTAATTCCAGAATCTGAAAAAACCATCAGGGATTGGTCGAAGCTTGAAAATGCAGTTAATAAGAAAGAACTGACCCAGCCGGAACGAGAAATAGCCTTAATTCATACAGCAAATATTTTAGGTAGATCTTTTGAAGAAATAGTAGAAGTATATAAAAAGTTCAGTACCAAAACCAACCCTGAACGATTTTTAAAAATAGTTTACTGGCTTGGAAAACTGGCACTGGAGGAAGAAATTACTGGGGAGAAAAGGGCTATTACTTTTAGTGCGTTATTAAGAGAACGATTAGGGCATCATATTCATGGTGAAATATGGGCCAACAATATTAAAAGTACCTTAGTAAAAAACAACCTATTACACAGACCAATTCATATCATCTCTGCTAATATGCACAGTGTTATGAATTCACTTTTTGCAAAAGCCGCACTGTCAAGTGAATTCCCAAATTCTGGTTCTCTAGACATATTTGAGGCATTAAGTAGCTCAGGGAATGCTGCCTTAAGAAAAAAGGTAACAGATTTGGCAGAAAATAACGGAATGATATCAATCGATGATACTTCGGGAACTAATATTGATGTTCAGATATTCGACACGGCAAAGATTGGAATAAATAATTGTTCCTATGTATTTCCTGCCAAAAAGAATGATAAAAAACCTGTTATATTTGTTATGGATTACGCATTCGGAGAACAAGCATATGAGACTATCGATGAACTATTAAAGCCCTATAGCACAAAAAAGAACAATGAATCTTTGATTAATGTTGAATCTGTTTCAATAATGGGTAAGGCAGGAATATTAGAGGGGGGTAAAGGGGACTTGATGATACCTTCGGCTCATATTTTTGAAGGAACGGCAGATAATTATCCATTTAAAAATGAGTTGTGTGCCAAAGATTTTGAAGGATATGGCCTTAAGGTATTTGAAGGCACGATGGTAACCGTTTTAGGAACATCATTACAGAACAAGGATATTTTAAAGTTTTTTCACAAATCGACATGGAATGTAATTGGATTGGAAATGGAAGGCGTACATTATCAGAAAGCGATACAGTCTGCATCAAAAATAAGAAAAAGTATAGGGGAGAATGTCAAAGTCAGATACGCCTATTACGCATCAGATAATCCTTTGGAAACGGGAAGTACTCTAGCTTCCGGAGGGCTTGGCACTACAGGCGTAAAACCTACGTATTTGATTACGGACAAGATTTTAAAACAGATTTTTAATTCATAGTACAATGGCAGAGAATAAAACACCAGCTAATCAAAATAGTTCCGATGAAATCGACTTGGGACAATTGTTCCGGATGATAGGGAACGGATTTAATAGTCTGTTCAGAGGGTTTTTAAAGGTATTTCTGTACTTGAAGAAAAACGCAATAATTCTTTTAGCCTTAGTGTTAGTTGGTGGTGGAATTGGGTATGGCCTAAGTAAAATCATTTCCAAGAAATTGAAGACGGAGGTCATCGTAAAGCCACAAATAGACTCTAAGAATTACCTGTATGATGTGATAGATGAAATACAAGGAAATTTAAAGGCTAAGGATACCGCATTTTTTAAGTCTATTGGTGTAGATGACATTAGTTTTGAAGGTTTAGAGGTTTCTATAAGCAGGGTAAAGTCTGAGGGGGGTGATGAGGGTGATAGCCAGTATTTAGAATTATTACAAAGTTTTGAAAATACAGAGGCCATTTCTGATATTGTTAGAGCAGAACTACAGAACAAGAGTTCTTATAATCATAGGATTACTTTCTTATATAAAGATGCGGTGTTAGGTGAGAATTTTGCAGAAAAAGTCATGAACTATATTAATGCAAACGATTATTTTCAAGGACTCATAACTATTTATAGCACAAATGCAAGATCTAGAATAGATGAAAATAATCAGCTTTTAAAACAAGTAGACGAAATCATCTCTAATTATGCCAAAAAGATGGGAGCAGAAAATGCACCTGTCGGTAATGAGCGAATTGTTTTGGATAATAAAGAATCGGTAAACATAACTGGACTATTTGACCTTAAGAATACTTTGATTCGGGATATTGAGTCTAAAAAGATAGAATTAGAAGACCGTACCGAGGTCATTAAGGTGATAAACTTCGGTAAGTCCCGACCGGTTCAGAAATTCTTCTTTGTTAAAGGGATAGTGATTATACCACTAGGTTTAGTTGGGCTATTCTTTTTGGTTTCATTGATAGGGTTTTTGAACAAGAGGGCACAACAATTATAGTATTGAACAAAAACATTCATACATGAATATACTTATTACGGGAGGAGCAGGTTTTATTGGGTCGCATGTAGTACGGAGGTTTGTCACAATGTATCCAAATTATCAAATCTATAATTTAGATGCATTGACTTATGCTGGCAATCTTGAAAACCTAAGGGATATAGAAAAATATTCTAACTACACCTTCATTAAAGGTGACATAACCGATGCGGATTTTCTTGAGGAACTTTTTAAGAAAATATCTTTTGACGGAGTTATACATTTAGCTGCGGAATCCCATGTAGACCGCTCGATAACTGATCCTATTGCCTTTGTTAGAACCAATATAATTGGAACCGTTAACCTTTTAAATGCAGCAAAGAATACATGGAAGGGAAATTACAAGGATAAACTTTTCTATCACGTAAGTACAGATGAGGTGTATGGGTCTCTAGGTGACACAGGCTTGTTTACGGAAACAACCTCTTATGATCCAAACTCTCCGTATTCCGCTTCAAAGGCAAGTTCGGATCATTTTGTAAGGGCTTATGGCGAAACATATGGCTTGCCATATGTAATTTCTAATTGTTCCAATAATTATGGCCCCTATCATTTTCCGGAAAAATTAATTCCCCTTTTCATCAACAATATATTGGAAAGCAAATCACTTCCTGTTTATGGAGATGGAAAATATACTAGAGATTGGCTTTTTGTTGAGGATCATGCCGCAGCAATAGACCTTGTATTTCACAAAGGCAAAAACCATGAAACGTATAATATTGGAGGTTTTAATGAATGGCAAAACATTGACTTGGTTCAATTACTTTGTGATGTTATGGACAAGAAACTTGGAAAGGCAGAGGGTACTTCAAGAGAATTGATAACTAATGTCACCGATAGGCCTGGCCATGACCTTAGGTATGCCATAGACGCTTCAAAAATAAATAGGGAGCTTGGCTGGGAACCTTCTGTTACTTTTGAAGAAGGTTTAGAAAAAACAGTAGATTGGTATCTTTCTAATGAAGAATGGCTTAATCATGTTACTTCTGGAGATTATAAAGAATATTACAAAAAAATGTATTCTTAAAAAGCAATAAACCCTGTAAATATGAAAGGAATAATCTTAGCTGGTGGCTCTGGCACTAGACTTCATCCACTAACTCTTTCGGTCAGTAAACAACTGATGCCGGTTTATGATAAACCAATGATTTATTATCCTTTGTCTACATTAATGTACGCCGGAATTAGGGAGATTTTAATAATTTCTACACCAAAGGACCTTCCTCTTTTTGAAGATTTGTTAGGTGATGGCAAAAAGTATGGCTGTAGTTTTTCTTATGCTGTTCAGGATGCTCCAAACGGTCTCGCCGAGGCTTTTATAATTGGCGCAGATTTTATAGGAAACGATAAGGTAGCATTGATACTAGGGGACAATATTTTTTATGGTTCTGGGCTAGCCAAATTATTACAGTCTAATAATGACCCGGATGGTGGAGTTATATACGCCTACAGGGTACATGATCCAGAACGATACGGAGTAGTAGAATTTGATGACAATGGAGTAGCAGTTAGTATAGAGGAGAAACCAGTTGAACCTAAATCTAATTTTGCAGTACCAGGAATCTATTTTTATGATAACGAAGTAGTAGAAATTGCTACTAATATACCACCTAGCCCAAGAGGTGAATTAGAAATTACAGATGTAAATAAGGAATATTTAAAACGCGGCAAGCTTAGTGTAAGCATATTGGATAGAGGAACTGCTTGGTTAGATACCGGAACTTTTCAATCTTTAATGCAAGCATCGCAATTTGTTGAAGTTATTGAGGAGAGACAAGGACTAAAAATTGGAGCAATTGAAGGTGCTGCCTATGAAATGGGATACATCAGCAAAGAACAATTTAAAGCATTGGCAGAGCCTTTAATGAAAAGCGGCTATGGTAAGAATTTGCTAGGAATACTAAACAAGAACAAATGATATTCACCGAAACCAAACTTAAAGGATGTTTTGTTTTAGAACCAAGAATATTTGCTGATGACCGTGGGTATTTCTTTGAGTCCTTTAATGTCCAAAGGCTTAATACGGGAATACATGAAACTGCGAGCTTTGTACAAGACAATCAGTCATTCTCTAATTACGGTACCATTAGGGCAATTCATTATCAGATAGGAGAACATGCCCAGGCTAAATTGGTAAGGGTTCTAAGCGGCAAAGTATTAGATGTTGCAGTAGATTTGAGAAAAAATTCACCAACTTTTGGACAACACGTAGCTATAGAGTTAAGTGAGGAAAATAAAAAACAATTGTTTATTCCAAGAGGTTTTGGACATGGTTTTTCTGTTTTGTCTGACACGGCTGAGTTTTTTTACAAATGTGATAACTATTATAATAAGGATGCCGAGGGTGGTATAATATATAAAGATCAAACCTTAAATATTGATTGGAAAGTACAATCTGAAAATATTAAGGTTTCAGACAAAGATTTGATTTTGCCATCTTTAAATTCTGCAAGGTTATGAAAAACATACTTGTGACAGGAGGTAAGGGGCAATTAGCTACTTGTATTAAAGACATAACTAAGGATATTAATGATTTAAATTTTATTTATGTTGATGTAGATCAACTGGATATAACCGATTTAAACGCAGTTAACACCTTCTTTATAAACAATGAAATTTCTTATTGTATTAACTGCGCAGCTTATACTGCGGTAGATAATGCAGAAACAAATAAAGATATAGCAGAGAAAGTAAATGTATTGGGAGCAAGGAATCTGGCAAACGCATGTAAATCAAACCAATCAGTATTAATTCATATTTCAACGGATTTTGTTTTTGACGGCTTACAGACGAACTTTTATACTGAAGAGGATAAAGAAAATCCACTTAGTATTTACGGGTTAACCAAGCTTCAAGGCGAAATTGCAATTGCTGAAAGTTTAAAAGAACATTTTATACTAAGAACATCTTGGTTATATTCTGAACATGGCCAGAATTTTTTAAAAACGATGCTCAGATTAGGCGCAGAGAAAGATAGCCTAGGAGTGGTCGTAAATCAAATTGGCACGCCTACTTACGCAGGTGATTTAGCTAAGGTAATTGTTGCTATTGTTGGTAAAGAAAAACCTAGGTTTGGTACATATCACTATAGTAATGAAGGAGTAGCCAGTTGGTATGATTTCGCAAAAGCTATTTTTGATATTAGTAATACTAAAATAGACTTATCACCGATTAAAACAGAAGCATATCCTACGCCTGCGAAAAGACCAAATTTTAGTGTTTTGGATAAAAGTAAAATAAAAAATTATATGGAGTTAGAAATTCCATACTGGAGAGATAGTCTTGAAAAATGTATAAAAAACGTTCAAATTGAAAATACAACTAAAAGCAGCACTTAACGAATTACGGAAGAAGAAGAAATCAACTTTTGCCTTTAACTTGCAGAATTTTCACCAATTGGAAGCCTGTGTTCAGGTCGCCAATGATTTGAAAACCCCTGTAATAATTCAGTTTTCAGAACGGTTTCTGCGGTTTCTAGAAAAAAAATATACTGTAGAGTATATCATTGAAAAATACCAAACCGAATACACTTATTTTCATCTAGATCATTGTATAGATTTAGATTTTATTAAATTCTGTATAGATTCAGGATTCGATTCTGTAATGTATGATGGGTCTGCCTTTGAAATAGAGGAAAATATTAAAAACACTTTGATCATAAAGCGCTATGCTGAAAAATCTGAATGTTTGGTTGAAGGAGAATTAGGTATAGTTTCTGGAGTAGAAGATGGTTTTGGGGATGAAGGATCTTCCTACGCTGAAATAATGGAGATAGTTAGGTATGTGAAAGAAACTAAAATTGATTTAATGGCACTAGGTATTGGCAATGCTCACGGGTTTTATGAAAACCTTGATGGTATTGATATTTCGATACTTAGAGAAGCAAGTGAAAAACTTAACCCTAACCAACTATTCGTACTTCATGGTGGAACAGGACTGCCCGAACAGGTAATTAAAGAAGCTATTTCTTTGGGTGTAGTTAAAATTAATATATCCACACAGTTGAAAAAACAAACAATGGATATCTTAAAGGAATATGCGAAAAACAATGAGCTGTTCAATGAAATTTCTTATCATCAAAATATGGTTGAAGGCCTGTCCGAATTATTTGAAAACTATTTACGTCAATACACACTATAAGTCATATGTATTTAATAATAAACTTAGGATTAAAATCAATTAGAGGAATTGTTTTCAATGAAGAGGGTATGCAGGTATATGTAACTTCTAAACCTGTATTTTCGCAACTTTTTCATAATAGGGTGGAGCAAGATGCTGCGGAGTGGCAGTCAAAATTGGAAGCTATCTTAGATGAAATTGCGTCTATTGACTATTTAAAGGACAAAATTGAATATATTACATCTACCACAAGTTCTTCTTGCGTTTATGGAATGGACTCCAGTGGAAAACCACTTACTAAAGTAATGATGGTATCGGATAAAAGGGCAAATGAGGAAGCCGATTTTGTTGAAGGACTAGTTAAGAAAAATCAACCAGATATTAATTTAAAGTGTCCAGCATCTTCAATAGTTCCAAAGGCATTATGGTTTAAAAAAAACAAGCCAGATGTGTTTGAAAAAGTTGATCATTGGATGGGCGCAGGTGAGTTTTTAAACTACTATTTTACCCGAGAAGTGTTTACAGATACTTTGAACGCTAGTAAAGGCCTATATCACAACGATAGTTACTTGCAAGAAGTACTTTCGGAATTAGATTTATCTGAAGCTACTTTGCCTAAAGTACAGAACATTGGCTTTTCTCTTGGCCTATCCAAACGAGTTATGGATGCCTATGGCTTTAAGAAAGAATGTAAGTATGTGCTAACAACATATGATGCAATTTGCGCTGTAATAGGGTCTTTTGATGGTGATTCTAAAACAGCTTGCGATGTTTCTGGAACTGTAACTTCTGTTCGTGTATTAACAAAAACAGGATTGGCTAATAAGTCTGGACCTATACTATCACAAAAATTAGGCAACCACGATAATTATTTAATAGGTGCGTCAAATAACTTGGGTGGCGGTATAATAGAATGGTTAAAACAGGCATTTTACGATGAAAATGATAAGAATGTTTATTATATAATGGAAAATAATGCACATCAAATATCTATGGGTGCACATGGTATTGTTTTCTTGCCGTATATGTTAGGAGAACGAGCGCCTTTTAAAAGCCCTAATGCAAGAGGCACTTTCTTTGGAGTGGATAGAGCAAGTACTATAAAGGAATTTTCTAGAGCAGTTTTTGAATCAACTGCCTATGTATCGAACGACCTTTTGCAGCTTATACTCAAAAATGGGGTAGAGGTAGACTCCTTATCAGTAAGTGGCGGCCTTGCAAGGTTTGATCTTATTAATCAGATTAAGGCAGATGTAACGAATAAAAGAATTAAAGTAATTGAAAATTTTGAAAGTACTGCGGTAGGAGCTTTCATTTTACTATTGTTAAGTTTAAATAAATTTAATTCAGTAGAAGAAGCTGCTTCTAAAATTATTAGGGTTCGGAAAATTATTAATCCCTCGGAAGCAAACCATGTCATATATAAGGAGTTTTTTGAATTTTATAAGAGCTTGAATGATCAGTTGTTACCTCTATACAATGAGCATCTAAAAATCAGAGATCGTGTACAGTCTTTTTCATCGGAAACTATAAGCAACCTATAATGTATCGAATAAAACCTATAATTTCAGTAGCAAGAATTAGCACGGAGGAGATTAAAAAATTCCCAATTGGCCATGAAGTTTTGGTCATTACATCTAAAACTGTAAGTAAAAATTATGGATTAGATAAAATATTTGAAGAGCTTAGAAAGGAGGTCAATCTACATGTATTTGATCATATAAGCCCAGATGCACCTTTTGAGGATTTAGATACAGTTCTAGAAGGATTAAAGGGTATTGAGCTTACAAGTATTATAGCCATTGGAGGAGGCTCAACTATAGATGCGGCTAAGGCACTCTCTATTTCATTTGGGGATATAAGTTATAAGGATATCTTTTATGGAAAGGTTGAGGTGCCCAATAGTAAAATACCATTATTAGCTGTTCCAACAACAGCTGGAACTGGAGCAGAACTATCATTTGGAGCTATATTATATGACAAGAAAAATGGTAAAAAGGGTGGTGTCAGAGGAGAAATAGTACAGCCAGACTATGTTATAATAGATGCGAATTTACACAACGGTTGTCCAGAGCATTTAAAGGCTGAAGTTGGTTTTGATTGTTTAACCCATGCCATTGAAACATATATTTCTAAAAAGAGCAGCCCTCTTGTAAGAGTACAATCTATAAATTGTATAAAAACTATTTTTGAACATTTAGTTCCAGCTTGCAGTAAGAATACTTTAAATGATATGGAGAAAGTAGCGATAGTATCTACGTTGATGGGAATTAACTTAGCTTATAGCTCTACTTGTTTGCCACATAGAATACAGTATGTAATTGGACCGATGACAGGAACGAGCCACGCACAAGGATTAATTGCCATATATAAAGGTTGGTTAAAAAATTTACAGATAGAAAAGGTTTCAGAACTGTCAGAACTGTCTAATGACCTAAACATATCTGTAGAAGAGTTTTTGCAAAAAGTCGAAAAATTAAAAAACGATTTAGGAATTAATTATGGCATTACAAAATTAGGTTTGGCAGAGAATGATTTACCCAAAATTGTTTCAATGATTTCGGGCAATGTACAGGCAGACCCATCTTATAAAGACTTAGATAGTATTCATAAAATTTTAAAATTAGCATTATAATGATAGCAGTAATAATGGCCGCAGGAAAAGGCAGCAGATTGGGAGATTACACGACCGATTTACCAAAAAGCTTACTTCCTCTGAATGATTCCGGAATCACTCTTTTAGATTACAATCTTGATGTTCTTAACAAATTAGGAATAGATAAAATACTACTCGTTACTGGTTTTAACAGCCAGATGATGGAAAATCACACTAAGGATAATTCTAAAATAGAGATTATTTACAATCCATTTTGGGATGCCTGTAATGTTCTGGGATCTCTATATATGGTTTTGGACCATATAGAACAGGACTTTCTTTTTTTACACGCAGATACTTTGGCTGATCTCGAAATTTGGAATATGTTAACCAAAGAAAAGGGACAAATGGTACTTCCTTATGAAAAAAAGGCCTGTGGCGAAGAAGAAATGAAGGTGCGGCTTAACAAACAGAACATTCTTTTGGAAATATCTAAAGAAATACCTTCGGAAGACGCCCAAGGTGAATTTTTAGGTATAGCTAAATTTAGTAAAGAAACAGTACCTTATTTTAAAAGCAAAGCGAAAGACCTTTTTAAGGGAGGAAATTTGAACCATTACATGGAGGCAGTTGTTCAAAGTGCAATATCGGAAACGAAAATTGATATTAAGGTTATGGACATTTTGGAACATAAATTTGTGGAGGTCGATTTTGAAGAGGATTATCAAAAAGCGAAAAAATTATTTGGTAAACAACAAAATGAGTAAACTTTTTAAATATGTTGCTTTAACTTTCTTTTTACCTTTTTGGCACCTGCAGAAATTGTTAAAAAGAAGAAAGAATATTTGGGTTTTTGGAGCGTGGAACGGCCGGAGATTCTCGGATAATAGCAAGTATCTTTTTGAACATGTTAGTAAAAGTGGAGATGAAATTAGAGCTATTTGGCTTACAAAAAACACCAAAATCTTAAGAAAGTTAAGAGAAGAACGTCAAGAATGTTACTTTACTAATAGTTTTAAGGGAGTCTACTATAGCTTAAAAGCAAAATATATTTTTGTTAGTTGTGAAAAGAAAGATGTAAACTTTCTTTTTGTCAATGGAGCTGTTTTAACTCATCTTTGGCATGGAAATCCATTAAAGAAAATTGGCCTCGATGATCACTATTCAGCAGTAAACGGATTTTTATATAGCAAAATAATTAGGTATATTTTTCCGATGATTTATGAGTTTAACTATAGCTATATGGTTTCCAACAGTAAGGTTTTTACCCCTTTAATGCAATCATCGTATGACTTAACTATTGAGCAGATATTAGAAACCGGATGTCCTAGAAATGATGTGTTTTATCAAGCAGAGAAAGATCATTATAATTTGGGTCTGTTAACAAAATTCCCAGGAGCCAGATTGGTATATTATCTCCCAACCTTTAGAAACAGTGAAAACCCCGAAAACATATTCACACAACCTGATTTTGAAAATGATATAGTTGAAGAATTTCTTCAAAATGAGAATATTGTTTTGATAAATAAAGGACATTATGTAGAATCAAATAAAAGACAGTCGCAGTCAAGTCAAAACTCTAGAATAATACATTTGAAGGACAGTGATATTACTTCCGATATAAACTTTATGTTAAAAGATGCGGATGCCTTGATTACGGACTATTCTAGTGCTTTTTTTGATTTTTTATTGACGGAAAGACCGATAATTTTTGCAGCTTTTGATTTAGAAGATTACATGTCAAAATCTAGGGAGCTATATTTTGAATATGAGAAAGCCATTTCAGGGCCAATGGCCAAAAACTGGAATGATATACTTTTTCATCTTAAGCATATATGGGACGACGAGAAAAATACGGAATTGGTGAAACAAAAAAATGTAGTATATAATAAATATCATGATGCCAATAATTCTAAAAGGGTTATGAATGCTGTAATTGACCTTTAAAATTCGCAATGAAAATTAAATTCTATCTTATTTCAATTATAGTATTATTTTTTGGAAGTTGTAGTAAGGACGGGCCCTATACACTGGCTATAAAGTCGTTTCCTCATAGAACAAATGATTTTACCCTTTGGCAGTTAGAACAGTTTAATGGAATCTCTCAGATGGGGTATATTCTAAGGACGGATGATAATAAAGTAATCGTTGTTGACGGCGGCTATAAAGAGAGTTCAACTTTGGTAAACGATTATATTGTACAGCTTGGTGGAACTGTTCATTATTGGATTTTAACCCACCCCCATAAAGATCATGCAGGCGTATTGAACCAAGTTCTATCTAATACATCAAACATTCAAATTCAAAGTATAGTTCATACAAGGATCGATTTGGAAGTGATAAAAAAGCATGAATCAGGGTCTTATGAATACGTTAAAGATTTTTATAGTGTTTTGTATACTTCTGGCGTACCGCTTTTGGATGTAACAAACGGAGAGAATATTGATTTAGGAGAAGGAGTTGTAATGAAAGTTTTAGGGGTTAGAAATCCCGGTATTGTCGCTAATTTAGTTAATAATTCATCGCTTGTTTTTCAAATTGCAAGTAAATCTAAGACAGTATTGTTTACTGGTGATTTAGGTGTTGAGGGAGGAGATAAAGTTTTGATAAATAACGATTTATCAACCCTTAGGTCTACTCACGTACAAATGGCGCATCACGGCCAAGATGGGGTTTCAAAAGATTTTTATGCCGCAGTTAATGCAGAAATAGCATTGTGGCCCACGCCACGTTGGCTTTGGGAGAATGATTTGGATGCAAAAGGATTTAATACGGGACCTTGGAAAACACTTATTGTTAAAAATTGGATGAATGATTTAAATATAGCGCAGAATATAGTGGCTGGCTTAGAGGGAACATCGCAAATAGATTAATTAAATGGCTACGGTATCCAAGAATATTTTGTGGCAGTCTATAGCTGCCTTCCTGCAGATTTATACAGGTGGCATAGTGTTTATTCTTTTGGCCAAAATAATGACCATAGAAGATTTTGGTATTTTAACGTTTGGTTTTTCTTTTTCTACACTTTTGGCCACTTGTTTGGATTTTGGTCAGTCCTTAATGATTATGAAAGATTATCCTCAAAAGTTATTTCCTTCTTCTGCGTATATACTAAATTCTATGGCCCAGAAAATAGGACTAATTGTTATTTTTAGCGGGATATTTTTAATTTACTTATTAATTTTTTATTCCGGGAAATGGTTAATTATAGGACAATTATTTGTTCTATTTGCAATTATCAGTGCATACATACTTTATTTACAGGCGGTATTAAGGGTTAAGAATAGGTTTAAAGATGCTGCATTAACTATTTTTGCCTACGCTATTGTTATTTCAATACTGGTATATTTTGTTTATCTAGGACACTTAACTACAGTTGAGTTTATCACCTATATGATTGTTGCTAGGCTGTTTCAATTAAGCGTTACTATTCTATTTTGTAAAGAGATATTCATTAAGAAATGGTTTAGTTTAAATATACAAAGGCATTTGCTTAAATACACTTGGTCTTATGGGGCACATTTTATTTTTGGAACCTTTTATTTCACTGTAGATACTCAAATTATCGCCTTGCTTCTTAGTGCAGAAGATGTTGCTTTGTATCAATCTATTTTTAGAATTATATATATATTCCTTATAGTTTCTGATGTGGCCTCTAACGTTCTTTTACCTTACCTTTCATCTAAATATGCAAAAGACCAGACAATAGATAAACTATCGGGTAATATTCTTTATTTACTACTTGTTCTGGGTTGTATGTTGTTTTTATTTTTCACCTTCTTTTACAAGGAAATAATAGAGATTCTTTATACTTCGGAATATATTAAGGCTTATCCACTGGTCTTTCCTTTGAGTATAGTGATACTATTGCGAACCAGTTCTTCTATCTATGGTACGCTACTTACGATATCGAATAATCAGGTAAATAGGGTTAAAGTTGTATTTTTAAGTATGATTTCTAGCATAACCCTTAATTTTATATTGATACCTTATTATGGTATTGCAGGATCGGCCTGGATTAGTGTTGTGGTTCATTTGTTATTGTTTGTTGGCTACCAGTGGTATTCAAAAAAGGATTTTCCGCAAATAGAACTGTTCACATTTTCTAATGGTAGTATTGTATTAACTACATTTATATTTATAGTGATTGAAAGAACACTTCCTTTACAGAACACTTTTGTTAGTATCTTTTTGTTCGCAGTCTGGGGAATATTAATTTTCTTTTTAATGAAGAAACACAAAAAACTGTCCATACTTAACGAAATACTCAAGGACAAGGGTGTGGTATAATATAATTATAGATGTATAGATTATTACGCAATCCATTATATATTTATTTAATTGGCTTTGCCCTATCGTTTTTAGTATACTTATTGGATTGGAGCAGTCTTTATCCTAATATAAGTACATCCATGGTAATCTTCTTTACCATCACTTTTTTATGTTTTGGCAGTTTTGGTATTGCTATAAGTTATCTAAAATTAATTCAAAGAACCTTTTCACAGACCAAATCAAGACTGATTATTACATCTGCCTTCGTGCTTCTATCCCTTTATTTATTTGAATTTATTGTTGAGGGGGATATCCCCTTAATTTCTAAACTATTAGGGAAAGCAGGGGTGCATTATATGGAATTTGGAATACCCTTGTTACATGGCGTATTAATTTCTTTCAATTCTTTCCTTATAGCACATACTTTTTCCACCTATTTGTCTACTAAAAACAAAATACTCTTAAGAATATACTTGCTTTTATATTTACCTGCCTTATTATTTTTAAGCAGGAGTATTTTAATGTTAGGTCTTTTAACTTCCGTATTTATATATCTTCACTACTCCCAAAAATTAAAGTTTTTGAACTTGCTTAAACTTTTATCTTTGGGAGTAGTGGCACTCTATTTGTTCGGGGTTTTAGGTAATTTAAGATCTGGTGGCGACTATATTTATGAGCAAAGCAAAGCAACCGATGAATTTTTGGAATCTTCCATTCCAAAAGAGTTTTATTGGACCTACTTGTATGTGGCTTCTCCTTTGGCTAATTTCCAAAATACGGTTAACAAAACCAATAAGGTTGATAAAGATTTTGTTGGCTTCATTTTTTATGAAAATCTGCCACAGATTATTTCTAAAAATTTCGGAAATTCACTCCAAATCCCACAAAGAGATTTAGTAAGACTGATACCTTGGCTTACCGTAGGTACAACCTATGCAAAGTCAATCTCTTATTTAGGGTGGTTGGGTCCCTATCTGCTTGTTATACTCAATTTATTCGTATACTTGGTGATTATAATGTTTTTAGTTCCTAGGCGAAGTAATTATCATATTACAACCTTGGCCATACTATCTGTAATTATTTTATTGAATATTTTTGCCAATATTTTGGTAGTGACAGGCATATCTTTTCAGCTAGCTTATTGTATCATTTTTGCTTTTTTTGAGCGGAAGAAATTTGTTATAAGAACACAATAGTATCAAATATTAGGTCTAGAAATTTTTCAGTAAAAAATTTAATTGCCTAGTTCGAAGTAGCATTATATATTTTTATAAAATCTTTTTAAGATAAATAAATAACAAATGGTTGTTGATAAATTTCATCATGTATAGGTTAAAAGTTTCGGTATGTATGGCTGTTTATAATGGCGCGGCGTTTTTAAAGGAGCAGTTAGATTCTATTTTGTTGCAGCTTGAGGAAAATGATGAGGTTATTATTTCAGATGATGGTTCTACAGATGAAACTTTAGCAATTATAGCTGGTTATCAAGATAAAAGAATCCGTATCTATCACTCGGAAAAAAGAAGTATAATCAAGAATTTTGAAAATAGCTTAAAAAGAGCGAAAGGTGAAATAATTTTTCTTGCTGATCAGGACGATATATGGTATCCTAAAAAAGTGGCAACAATGATTTTTTATATGGGAGAGTTTGATCTTATTTTTTCAAATGCATCTGTTTTTAGTAAAAACACCGAAGCGTCTTATTTGCTGTACGATTACAATACCACGCGAACAGGGGTGCTGAGAAATTTCATAAAGAACAATTATATAGGGGCTACGATGGCTTTTAAACGTGAGATTTTAAACAAAGCCCTTCCATTTCCTTCCCATATTTACATGCACGATGCGTGGATAGGGATGACAGCAGAGCTAAAGGGTAAGACGTTTTTCATTAAAGAACCACTGATTTTTTATCGTAGACATGACAACAATGCATCTGAAACCGGGAAAAAAAGTTCGAATTCTTTTTTTAAAAAAATGAAAATGCGTTATAATTTGGCTCATTGCCTGCTTATGAGATTTTTATGATAATTAAACGCAGTATAACCCGAGAATTATACTCTTTACTAGGTGCTATGGTTTTAGGAGTAATTCTAAATATACTTTTAGTACGCACAGTTAAACAGTCAGTTCTTTCCGATTTTAAGGGTATAAAATTTTATCTGCCTATCGATTCCGATTTTAATTCAACACTTTACTATTCCTTTTCTGATAAATTCACTTCAGAATATAAAATTGATGCCGAGAATACTTCTAATAGGGTATTGAATTTCAATTTTTCTAATATTGATAGCATTCCGACCAATTTTAGGTTGGATTTTGGGAACGATACATTGAACACTGCGATTATCTTAGATAGTATGGCTATTGTCTTTAGTAATCATTCAAAGGTGCTTAGCCAAAAAGAACTGTTCACCCACGTAATATTGCATAGCGCCGCTGTAAAACTGGATAAAAAAGAGGGTAAAATTAGTTTTAATCCTTTAACAAGACCTTTTGATCCTTATATAGTTTTTGACCCTTTGGTAAAGATAATTGCAGAGCATCATCCACTTAAATGGGTGACGTTGTTAGGTCCTTTTTTGATTTTTATAGGGTTTAATTTGAAACGATGGTATTCAGTGTCAAAATCCGGCGTAATAGAAGTACTGTGTATGGTTTTCATATTCTGTATCCCCTTAAAAATAGCATGGACTACTTTTATCACCCTCCTTATTTGCGCCTATGGAATAATTTTAGCTGTTCGAGAGAAAAGGTTTGATTTTAAGAACCCTAACGCCCTTTTATTATTAGCTCTCTTTTTACTTTTATTAATTTTTGGCAGAGCTACTTCATTAAAAGTTATAGATCATCAATTGGCTTTGGTCCTTTTCTATTTCATTATTGCTACTTTGAGGTTTAATAGGCAGAAGATTACGGGCTTTTATATTTATTTTATGCTGGTATTAAATGCTGTGCTCGTAACAACTGGTGTTAGTTTTTTGTTCTCTTTTCACGATATTTTTGGATTGGGAGTTTTAGAATACTTTCTTGATATTAAAACTTATAGCGGTAACATTAGGGAATGGCTTTACTATGACCATGCTGTGTTTCTTACCTTTTTTGGTCTTGTTGGTTTGTTGTTCGTGAATAATCTATTAAGTTTTCAAAAGAAGTTTAAAGGATTCATTGTTGCTTATCACGTTTTACTTATAAGTACCATACTTCTTGTGGGTGCACGTATTTCCTTATTAATTTACTTGGTATTTTTGGCCAATTTAGCTTTACAGATTAAATCTAGGTCGAGAATATGGATAAATACAGCAGTGTTTTTAAGTGTTTTAATCTTACTGTTCAGATATATAGGAAGTATTGACGATACAAGGCAAGGACTTTGGTCAGTTAGTTGGCAGGCCATCAAAGAAAAGCCTTTTCTTGGGTATGGTCTGGGAAGTTCGGATCAGGTATTACATCAAAGAGGCTTTATGGAAAAAGTAAACACGGCTATACCTGCTATTTTGAACCATTCTCATAATCAATTCCTAACTTTTTTATTAGAAATAGGTTTTATCGGAACCAGTGCATTAGTTCTTATCATTGCGGTATATTTAAAACAAACTGTTCGTTATAAAAGCAAGACAACGGTTTTATTTATATTTGGTCTTTGTTATGTATTTTTAACAGAATCTATATTACAAACATCAAAACCTCTGTTTGTTTTATGTTTTTTATTTGCTTTACTAACAGGAGGGCCTATAAGTAGAATTCCTAATGAATTAGATAATCAACCATGACCTATAACCTTTCAGTTTCCGTTGTATTGTTCAATACAGATGAGGATGAGATTTTAAACATCATTGAGATTATTTCAAAGACAAGTTTAAAGTCAAAGCTTTTTTTTATTGACAATTCACCTAATAGAAATTCTGAAGAAGTAATTAAACAACATATAGGTGTAGAGTATATTTACACAGGTGAAAATTTGGGTTTTGGAAAGGGGCATAATATTGCAATCGATTTTGCTAAAGAAAATTCAGAGTACCATTTAATTTTAAATTCAGATGTAGACTTTAAGCCTCGGATATTAGAGGAGATGATTCATTATATGGACATCAATGAAGATGTAGGTTTGATGGCTCCAAAGGTTTTAAACCCTGATGGGAGTTTGCAATACACAGCTAGGCTTTTACCCACTCCGTTTTATTTAATATTTAGAAGGTTCGTGCCAATTAATTCAATAAAGGATAGATTAAATCAGAAGTTTGAACTTAGGAATTTTGATTTGAAGAATCCTATTGAGGTGCCATTTTTTATTGGTTGTTTCTTGCTCCTTAAATCGGTGGTACTTGATAAAGTGGAAGGGTATGACAATCGATACTTTATGTATATGGAGGACATTGATTTGGTGAGAAGAATCCACGTACATTTCAAAACCATATATTACCCATTTTGCTCAATTATCCATAAACACGGTAAAGGATCTTATAATAATAAGAAATTATTAAAGTATCATTTGAGTTCTTCAATTCAGTATTTTAATAAATGGGGATGGCTCTTTGATGAACAAAGAAGAAAGATAAATGATAAAATATTAAGTCAACTTAAATAATCAGCTTTTTTATATGTTATTTAAACAAGGTAGATATTCAGGATTTATAACACCCTTATCCTATATTATGGATTTAATGGTGGTAAATCTGTTTACTTTTTTCCTTCCTATAAATTTTCAAAACCCAATCTTGTTTCACAGTTATATTACGGTCACTTGGATTGTTCTATCCTTTAAGAATCAGTTTTATGAAGTACATCGATACTCTAAAGTAGTTGCCATACTCAGAAAAATATTCACTCAGTTTGTTTTCTTTTTTCTTATTCTTTACGCCTATATTGGTTTTTTTAAACAACCGTTGATTAGTAGGTTGGCGTTGGGTCAATTCTTTGTTTTGGTTTTTGTTGGTGTAACATTCTTAAAATTTCTAAACTATATATTGCTGATGCAATATAGAGGTTTATGGAAAGGGAACATCAGACGAGTTGTCATCATTGGAAAAAATAACAAAACGGATCAATTAATACAGGTATTTAATGATCGTGAAGAATACGGATATAAGTTTGTTAAACAGTTTGATGCGAAAGGTAAAGGGTTCGATGTAATGTCTTGTTTTATGTTTATCGCAAACCATGATATCGATGAAATTTATTGCTCTGTTTCAGAAATGTCCAACAAGAAAATTAATGCATTTATAAATTTTGCAGACAATAATCTAAAAACACTAAAATTCCTTCCTGACAACAAGAATATTTTTGCCAAGAAACTCAAGTTCGAGTATTATGATTACTTACCCATTTTGTCCCTACGGGATATCCCTTTACACACCCCGTTAAATGCCATATTGAAAAGAACATTCGACATCTGTTTTTCGTTACTTGTTATATTTGGAATTTTAATTTGGCTAGGACCATTGTTAGCCTTGTTACTACGATTGGAATCTAAAGGGCCTGTGTTCTTTATTCAAAAACGAACAGGTTTTGACAATAATGAGTTTCATTGCTTTAAATTTCGATCTATGACTGTAAATGCAAATGCGGACGTCCATCAGGCAGGAAAGAATGATATGCGTGTTACTAATATTGGTAAATTCATCAGGAAAACCAGTATAGACGAGTTACCACAATTTTATAATGTATTATTTGGCAACATGTCTGTTGTTGGCCCCAGACCCCATATGCTTAAACATACCGATGAGTACGCTAATAGGGTGGATAAATACATGCTGCGGCATTTTGTAAAACCTGGTATAACCGGCTTAGCTCAAATAAGAGGGTATAGGGGAGAAATTGAACGTGATAGCGATATTCAAAATCGAATTAAATTTGATATATTTTATGTTGAAAACTGGTCTTTCTTCTTAGATTTAAAAGTTATTGTGCAAACTATTGTTAATGCCTTAAAAGGTGAGGAAAAGGCTTATTGAAAAATATGAAAAGAATCTTAATAACAGGTGCGGCAGGATTTTTAGGATCACATTTATGTGATCGTTTTATCGCAGAAGGTTTTCATGTCATTGGCATGGATAATTTAATTACAGGGGATTTAAAAAACATAGCCCATCTTTTCCCCTTAGAAAACTTTGAGTTTCATCATCATGATGTATCCAAATTTGTGCATGTTTCCGGTAAGCTGGATTACATCTTGCATTTCGCCTCTCCCGCAAGCCCCATAGATTATTTGAAAATACCAATACAGACATTGAAAGTAGGTTCTTTAGGAACTTTGAATTTATTAGGACTCGCAAAGGATAAAGGAGCACGCATTTTGGTCGCTTCTACGTCTGAGGTCTATGGTGATCCCTTAGTGCACCCTCAGACAGAGGATTATTTTGGAAATGTGAATCCTGTAGGGCCTAGAGGTGTATATGATGAGGCAAAACGCTTTATGGAGTCCATTACTATGGCGTATCATAGGTTTCACGGTTTAGAAACACGCATAGTGCGCATTTTTAATACCTACGGACCCAGAATGAGACTTAATGATGGTCGTGTTGTTCCAGCATTTATGGGTCAAGCCTTAAGAGGGGAGGACTTAACCGTATTCGGTGATGGCTCTCAAACACGTTCGTTCTGTTATATTGACGACCAGGTAGAAGGTATATACCGATTGTTATTTAGCGATTGTTCTGATCCTGTTAACATCGGAAATCCTCATGAAACCACCATTAAGGAGTTTGCGGAGGAGATAATTTCTTTAACAGGCTCAGATCAGAAGGTAGTATATAAACCACTACCAACTGATGATCCTACGCAACGGCAACCGGATATTTCTAATGCAATGGAACTACTAGGATGGGAACCAAAAGTAGAACGTTCGGAAGGATTAAAAATCGTATACGATTATTTTAAGTCACTCACAAAGCGAGACTTACAAAAGAAAGAACATCGAGATTTCTCCAATAGATAATTTATTATTAGCAAGGCAAGTACTATGTTTGCCACAATTTAAAAACAAATGAACATTCTTATACTTGGCTCTGGAGGCCGTGAACATGCATTGGCTTGGAAACTAAAACAGAGTAACAAGCTAACACAACTTTTTGTGACTCCAGGGAATGCTGGGACAGCAAGCATCGCAGAAAATTTAACGATTGGTGTAAATGATTTTGACGCTATCGGAAAATTTGTATTGGATACTGTTATAGATATGGTCATTGTAGGCCCTGAAGATCCTTTAGTAAATGGAATACATGATTATTTCTTAAAAGATAAAAAATTAGCGGCTATTCCCGTAATCGGCCCACAGAAAATGGCCGCTACATTAGAAGGCAGTAAGGAGTTTGCAAAGGAGTTTATGATGCGCCACCATATTCCAACAGCACGTTACGAGAGCTTCACTTCTGAAACGGTGACTAAAGGTTATGAATTTTTGGAAACACTTACCCCCCCTTATGTGTTAAAGGCAGATGGCCTCGCCGCAGGAAAGGGAGTGGTTATCCTTAGAGATTTAGCAGAGGCCAAGACCGAACTTACAGCGATGCTCGTAGATGAGAAATTCGGATCAGCAAGTTCCACGGTGGTCATCGAAGAGTTTTTGGATGGCATAGAATTGAGTGTTTTTGTGCTAACCGACGGTGAAAATTATAAAGTCTTACCAACGGCTAAGGACTATAAACGCATCGGTGAAGGTGATGCCGGACTCAATACAGGGGGTATGGGGGCTATTTCGCCTGTTCCCTTTGCCGATGAGGAGCTAATGAATAAAATAGAGCAGCTAATAGTAAAACCTACCGTAGAAGGGCTTAAAAAGGATAACCTGCCGTATAAAGGTTTTATATTCATTGGGCTTATAAAAGTAGGGGATGACCCCAAGGTGATTGAATATAATGTACGATTGGGTGATCCAGAGACAGAAGTAGTACTGCCGCGTATTAAAAATGATTTGGTGGAGTTGTTTCAAGCCGTTGCAAATGGAACTTTGAATGCCATTAACCTAGAAATTGATCCGCGTAGCGCAACAACGGTAATGACGGTTTCTGGTGGATATCCTGGAAGCTACGAAAAAGGAAAGGAAATCACAGGAATAGAAACAATTACGGATTCCCTCGTATTTCAGGCTGGCACAGTGGTTAAGGATGGAAAAATAGTAACGAATGGTGGTCGAGTGATTGCCATCACTTCTTTTGGAGAAGATTTTAAATCAGCCTTGAAAATATCGTATAAGAACGTAGGGAAACTTTCGTTTGAGGGTATGAATTACAGAAAGGATATCGGATTCGACCTGTAACAAATAAAGCACCGTTTAATTGGTAATTTAAACCAAAGTAACCGTTGTTTTTAAATTGTATAACAAAGCGTCTTATAGATAAGAATGAGAAGTAACAGACTTGTCTTCTTCACCCGTATCGTTGTATTTTTTCAACTGTAACATCCAATAAATAAAAGCGGCAGAACCAATCAACATAAAAAACCAGTTTATGCTATTGGAGAGTGTCCAGCTTTCCATAAATCGTAAAACATCAAACGGTGTAAATAATACATTTACAAATAAATCAGCGATACCTTCAAATAATGACTTCATCTTATTCTTATATTTACAGTACAAAAATATAAAAATCGTAGATGATTTCAAGCATTTTTGGAAAAACAAAACCTATAAATTTTATAATTTTACTAGGTTTTTTATTCCTTTTCTATTGGACGGTGCAAGTTTACCTTTTCGAGACCGATTTTTCTACCAACCAAATGGCGGTAGAAATAGTTGTTTTGAGTATTCTTATGTTCAGTGTTTTTGTTGTTGATTTCATTGTAAACAGGAACAAGCTCACTGGGGCAAATTCGTATGCGATATTTTTTTACACGCTCTTGTTTGTTGTTTTTCCAGAAACATTATCAGATAGTAACGCCATCTTATGTAGTTTGTTTCTATTGCTTGCGACCAGAAGATTGTTGAGCATAAAGTCCTTAAAGGAGATAAAGTCAAAAGTTTTTGATGCCACGCTTTGGGTTCTTGCTGCTAGTTTATTCTATGACTGGGCTATAGTGTATCTGGTTCTGGTCTTTGTTACTATTTATATTTATGAACCTAAGAATATCAGGAATTGGCTGGTGATTTTGTCCGCTAGCTTTTCATTTTTCATCATAATGTTTACGGGTTTGATATTAGCTAACAATACTGATTATTTAATACAACACTATAGTTTCGAAATTAATTTTGCTGCTATTTACCCTCCCAAATGGGATTCTAGTATTAAGGTAAGTGTGTATATTATCATTAATCTTATCCTTGCATTAGGGTCATTTTTAGCCTTAGGAAAAGGCGGCGTAGGTAAAATTATTACCATTAGGCTTGTGTCCCTTTCATTCGTTCTAGGGTTGCTGGTAAATTTATTGGTGCTTACAGAAAGCACCTATGCTATTATGATTACCTTTTTTCCTTCTGTTATTTTTATTTGTAATTATATAGAATCCATAAAAAAGAAAAATCTTTTGGAGTTGGCACTTGTCTTAAGTGTTGCAGTACCATTACTTGTATTTATAGCCAAAATATGGCTTGGGTAATTAGAATTATATTTGTAAAAAAGTAGTCTTATGTTCAGTAAACTTGCAATCGATATTTTTCAGGAGAGTATAGAAAAGTATCATATAAAGGATGATGTGTACCAATCGTTTTCCAACCCATATGTAAAGGATAGTATTAAACATTTACTCTACCGAAAAAACTGGATAGACACTGTACAGTGGCATTACGAAGATATTATCCGTGACCCGCATATTGTACCTAGTGCGGCATTGAATTTGAAACGCAAGATTGACGCAAGTAACCAAGATAGAACAGATTTAGTAGAATTTATAGACAGTTATTTCTTAAACAAATACCAATCGGTAGAAATTGAGAAAAATGCCAACATAAATACTGAAAGTCCTGCATGGGCCATTGATCGGCTCTCTATTTTGGCCTTAAAAATATATCATATGAACGAAGAGGCCATCCGTATAGATGCTTCTGCGGAACATTTGGAAAAGTGTAAGATGAAGCTAGCTATATTATTGGAACAGCGTGTAGATTTGTCTACGGCAATTAATCAGCTTTTGACCGATATAGAAGCAGGAAATAAATACATGAAGGTCTATAAGCAAATGAAGATGTATAATGATGATGAGTTAAATCCAGTTTTAAGGAAGACAACGAAAGAGAAGTAGTCTAATACAAGTTGCTTTATTTTTTGGTACTACTAATTCATAATAGTTTTAATTTTTTGAATGATGGATTCAAGTTCAAGCACTACTTTGAAACCTTACAATGGGAACGCGCAACATTTGTTAGTTATTCGCCTTTCTGCTATGGGAGACGTCGCCATGACCGTTCCTGTGCTGGTTGCTATGACCCAAAAATATCCTCACATAAAAATAACAGTACTTACCAAACCATTTTTCGAACCTATCCTTTCACAGCTGCCAAATGTAACGATTCATAAGGTTGAGGTAAAGGGGAGGCATAAGGGTGTTTTAGGTCTTTGGAAGCTATATAAAGAGCTAAAATATACTGGAATTGATAGTGTTGCCGACCTTCATAACGTACTTAGAAGTTCTATTTTAAAACGATTTTTTAAGTTTCAAGGAATTCCGTTTATACAGGTGGATAAAGCAAGAAAGGAAAAGAAGGCACTTACGGCCACTGAAAACAAAGTATTCGAACCTTTAAAACCAATGCATTTACGTTATGCGGGTGTATTTGCAGCGCTAGGTTTTCCATTAAATCTAGAAAACAGGAATATACTTCCTAGGTTGCAAGTATCACCTAGGTTGAAGCAACCCCTTGGCTTGCAGGGTAAAGACTATATCGGTGTAGCTCCGTTTGCTGCCTTTTCTGGAAAAATGTATCCCTTGCACCTTATGAAAGAGGTTTTAGAACAATTGAATTCCTTGGGAGGGTATCAAATTTTATTATTTGGCGGTGGTAGTGCGGAAAAGAAACAATTGGAAGTATGGGAGCAAGAACTTGAGCATTGTGTAAGTGTTGTAGGTAAGATTAACTTTAAAGAAGAACTAGCCCTTATTTCTAACTTGGACCTTATGGTAGCAATGGACAGTGGCAACGCGCATTTAGCTGCCATGTATGGGATTTCAACAATAACACTTTGGGGTGTAACCCATCCATATGCTGGGTTTTATCCATTTGGACAACCTTTAGCAAATGCACTACTATCCAATAGAGAAAAGTATCCTTTGATACCTACTTCGGTTTATGGCAATAGATTTCCTGAGGGTTATGACCTAGCTATGGAAACCATAGCCCCGGAACGAGTAATTCAAAAAATAAAGGACGTATTGCGTTTCTAAGAAACTAAACCGTAACGTTTTTGGCCTCGATTAACCTAAAATATTGTTTAAGCTGACCGATAAAATGATATTTTCTAGCTCTAGGTGAAGTTCCCGCCATTAGTGTTCGTACACCAAAGTAGGCACTTATTAGGTAGGTGGTAACGGCCTCACAATCTACATGACGGTCTAAATGGCCATTTAACTTTCCTTTTTGTAAGGTAGAAATAAGATTTACTTCCCAGATAGAAAGAATGTCGTTTAGATACATCATAATGGTTTCGTTTCGCCCATTAAATTCGGACAAAAACTTACTAAGAACACAACCAAAATCCATCTCGTTATTAACGGCACTTTCTAGAGCATCTTCAAAACATTGGGTAATATTCCGAATAGGATTATCATAACCTTCAATAGGTTCGATTAAAGTGCTGTAGACCTTCCTAGTCAGTAGATTCTGAACAATCTTTATAAAGAAGTCCTCTTTAGAATCAAAGTGATAGTAAAATGCGCCTTTGCTCATATAAAGCTCCTTTAAGACATCATCTACACTTGTATTATAATATCCTTTTGAATAGAATAACTCTAGTCCTTTAGCTTGCATACGTTGCATGGTAGCCATGCGTTTTAATGATTTTTCCATAATTTCAAGATTTAGGTTAATCTGACCATGTGGTCTGTATAAAGAACCCTCATATTGTATTTAGGAACAGGATATTTAGATGTACAGATGTAAATACTCGGCTAAAGTGCATAATATCGATGTACTACCCATAATTTGAAAATAGGCACCGACCGAGTGGTTGGTTTAAGTGCTAAATTTTGACGACAAAAGACTACGAAAAACGGTAGTTAGAAAATATCTAGTTTGATTTGTATGTCTAAATCGGGTAACTTTCGAGCAATACGACTGTTGCTATTAAATAGACACATCAAACTATCACCTTATGTACACCAAAAAAACTATACTGCTTTTCAAAAGGCGTGGTGGAACCGTTTTGAAACTTTTCTTTTTATTATAATTATCTCTGTTTGGGGGGCACTTTGTCACTTTTTTGAATTAACATGGTTGAAAATTCCCTGGACACCTTTGGCTCTAATCGGTACAGCAGTACCTTTTGTTGTCGGATTTCAGAATAACTCGGCTTATGATATAATTTGGGAAGCTAGAAAGAAGTGGGGTGGTATCGTAAACATACCCCGAACTTTTGGGATGTTCATTCAGGATATGATTTCCAATGAATATGCTGATAAGGCTATGTCAGCTGAATACATTCAGCAGGAAATAAAAACATTTACCTATAGGCACATTGCTTGGATAACAGCACTAAGGCGGGCGATGAGAGCACCAAAAACTTGGGAATCTGCAGTAAATCACAGAACAAATAAAGAATGGGATAACAAGCTGTCAGAATTGAAATCTACTTTGGAGGAGGATATAACGCATTATATTTCTAAAGAGGACTATATATTTGTTATGAGTAAGGATAATAAACGGCACTTTTATACGTACAATCTCGTCATTTAAAAAAGCTAAAAGAGCAGGGGATACTTTAGGAATTTTCATTTTTGCAACTGGAGCCCTTTCTTAAGGCCTTATTACGTTACAGGGACAAAGTGAGCGGATAAAGAATTTCCCCTACCCGAGACAGTTTGCCGCCTTAAATCATTTTTTTATGTGGGTGTTCGTACTTTTGTTACCCTTGCACTCATCCCATAATTTGGGGAAATTGGATTTGAAATCGCAGAACAAAGTCCGCTTATTGGAACATATTTTGTTTGGGCAACAATTCCCTTTTATGTTATTGTTGCAAGGATATTCCATACCACGGAGCGTATGAGTAGAACAGGTGAAAACCTATTTGAAGGGACAACTAATGATGTCCCTATCTCAACCATCGCAAGAGGTATTGAAATAGACCTGAGACAAAACTAAGGGGAAACCAAAGAAGAGATTCTTACACAATTCCCTGTGAAGTATAATACACAGTTTTAGGTAAGCACCAGTGTTTATCAGTTCTTTTAAAGTTGCAAATCGCTCAATTGGGTGGCTTATAGCTTTATTTGAGTATTAGGAGTATAAATCAAGTCAATTAAGCAACCGTCCCTTGACAACTACTCCCTGCACCGGCTGTGCACCCATAGCAATGTTGAGAGATGATGATATTCCTATCGTTCAGTAAATCTTCGTTATAATCTTTAATGTGCTTTATCTTACTGGCTACTTTTAAATCTAGCATCTGGTTAAAATCACAATCGTAAAGCCATCCGTCCCAACTAATAGAAATAGTATTGGTGCACATTACGTTTGCTACTGCAGTGGGGTTATAAGCATCTACTAAAGCATACATATAGTCATCATAGTTTTCAGAGGCTATTAAGTAATCCAAGAAACGAGCTATGGGTAAATTGGTAATGGCAAACAAATTATGGAATTGAATATCAAAATCTTCTTTTAAAGCTTTTTTAAAGTCTTTCTGCATAGCTGCTTGGTCACCTGGTAAATATGCTCCAGAGGGATTGTAGACTAAATCCAAACGTAAAGAACTACCCGGCATCCCATATCCTCTTTCGTTAAGTTCCTGTAATGCTTTTATGGATTTGTCAAAAACGCCTTCCCCTCTTTGTTTGTCCGTTTTACCTCGTGTCCAATGTGGCATAGAAGATATGACATGCACATTATGTTTTTTAAAGAAATCCGGTAAGTGATAGTATTTTTTATTCGCTCTTATAATGGTCAGGTTAGAACGTACTATAAAGTCATTGATACCTGCTTTAGCAGCCTCTTCTACAAACCATTCAAAATCAGGATTCATTTCTGGCGCTCCGCCGGTTAGATCAAGGGTATGGGCTCCCGTATTTTGAATGACTTCTAAACATTGCGCCATCGTTTCACGGGTCATGATTTCTTTTCGGTCCGGACCTGCATCTACATGGCAATGCTCACAGACTTGATTGCACATATACCCTAAATTAAGCTGAAGAATTTCTAACTTTTTAGGGCGTAAGGGAAAATGTCCTACTTCAGAAATTTTGTCTTTGAAAAAGGGAAGTTCTCCATCGGCAAATAGACCACCGTTTAAAATATCGAGCTGTTTATTGCTTTGCGCAAGCTCGTTTCCTTTCGCTTTTAATGATTTTGTAGCCATTTTTTATTGTATTGAGTACAAAGTAGTGCGTATTTACATCTTACTTTAAGGACTCTGTTTATAATCTTATTTCTAAAAGCGCAACGGTCTCCTTTCTTAGAGCGCAGCGTTCTGTCGATTACATCGACAACTTATCATACTTATTCATCATTTGTACACCATGCACCAAAGTTGCTCCACTTTCGATAGCAGCACCTACATGTACGGCTTCCATCATTTCTTCTTTGGTAATTCCCTTTTGGAGCCCGTCTTTGGTATAGGCGTCAATGCAGTAAGGACATTTCACCACATGGGAAACAGCAAGGGCAATTAAGGATTTCTCCCTAGCACTTAGTGCACCTTCTTCGAAAACCTTACCATAATAATCAAAAAACTTAGTTCCGAGTTCTTCGCTCCATTCGGTTATTTTACCAAATTTTCTAAGGTCTTTTGCGTCGTAATACGAATCTGCCATCTTTTTGTTTGTTTTAGGTGCTATTGTTTCTTGTTTTGATTTATCTAAACTAATAGGAATTCCCTGCCCCATTTTTTCCAATTCGGGAAGGATTTCCATGTTGTCCCAAATACCAGAAGTTAATGTGTCTGCATATGCTTCAGGTAGGTGGTTTTTAAACATTAATTGTTGCGCTGTTTCATGGTCATATTCAAAAGACCGATGAGTATAATTTAATTCATCTTGCTGTATTTCCAGTATCATATACCAGACTCTTGTGGTACCGTCATTTGCGGGCATGCCAATAACTCCAGGGTTTAACCACAGCTGTTCTTTTATGGACTGATGAAAAGGGAGTCCGCAATGTCCAGCAATAATAACATCACTTTTGGCTTCTGTAAAGCATTTTTCTTTACTGCTATTGGCGTTGGATTTAAAAACAAATTCTGATGTGTTTCTATAATTTCCGTGAACTACCGTAATTTTTTTATCGCCATAATCAAAACTAATATATTCAGGAACCTCAGAAATCCATTGTAAGGATTCTTTTGATAAATGGCCTTTTGTATAGGGAAACCAAGTCTTTGAAAAGTCATCGCAACGACTTCCAGCTTTAAAATCGCAACCACAGTCGTCGCTATCGTTGGCTAATTGTAGTTCTACATTACCTGCTATGCTCAACGCACCCCATTTACGGAATAATTCAATGGTTTCCTCAGGTTGTGCACAGTATCCAGTAATGTCTCCGGTACAAATACAATTTTCTGGGGCAATGCCTTCGGTGTCAGCAATACCTATTAACTGCTCCAAAGCCTGCAGATTGCTATATACCCCTCCAAAGAGTAGTAGCTTTCCGTTTTTGGTTCCGATATGTGTTATCCCTTTATCCATTTGGGTATAAAATAGAGTGTGATACAACTTAAAATTCCCCAGAAATTAATCCAAAGTAAATCTGCATATTTTCCTGTGGTAAAAATTAATCTTTGTGGGAACCAACTGAAAATAAGTAAAAATCCGAATAAAATCCCACAAAAAACACTTAGGTGAAAACTTATCTTAGGTGCTTTGTCTTTCCAAAATAGAAAAATGGGTGTTAAGCCGATAACCATAGTGCCGCTTATGGTAGTTGCCGATAGTATTTCCGCATTCAAAAAAACAGGGATGGTGCCTAGCGCTGCAATTAAAACCATAGACCAACGTCCGAATTTGAGTGAATTACCCAATTTTAAATCGATTGCCAATAGCTTGGAAAAAGAGGAAAATGTGGAGTCTAAGGTAGAGGCAGCTGAGGTGATCATAATAAAATTAATAACTAATAAAATAACGATTCCTAAAGCCTTACCGACTTCAACAGCCGCTTGTCCTTGCATCCCCTGCGCTTGTGCATATACCCCAACAAAACTGAAAAATATAACACATAAAGCACCAAGAACACTTGCCCACAGGAAGCTTTTTAGCGTGATTTTTGGACTGCTTAGAAAACCTCTGTCTGTTAGAACTGGGTCATGGAATGGATAACTAAACGATTGTAAAACAGCTGCAAAAAGTAAGTTTAAGCCCATATCAAAGGACCAAATCCCAGATGTAATAACGGTTTTAGAGGAAAAGGTGGTGTCAGCACCAAAAATGGCTCCTAAAATTACGAGTAGAAGAATAGCGAAAAGCCCCATTTGTATAACATCAGTAAAAATAGAACTGCTCATACCGCCTTTAAGTACATAGGCTAAGGTCAAAGCTGTAAAAACAAGTATGGACCAATAATAAGAACTCGTTCCCATATCTCCGAAATAAGTACCAATAACCATTGTATTGCTCCAAACCTCATTAAATAGTCGGATAGCGATGAGAAGAGAAAATACGGCCACTGCTCCCGCACCAAACTTAGACCTAAGAAAATGGTGAATGCTTGTGTATTTGCCGTGTAACCGCATCTTATAAATAACCACACCGGCAACAGCAAACGAGATATAATATCCTGCATACGCAACGCCGCCTACAATACCATAGTCCAATCCCAGATTTGCAGCATTTGTAATGCTCTTGGCAAAAATCCAAGAAATGATAAGACTACCCATGAGCATAAATGTATTAGGCGCTCTTTTCTTTTGGACTGCCTTAAAAAACTGATTGGTATTTTTTGCCCATGGGGAAAGAAGAAACAACACTAAACTAGATGTAATTACTAACCCCCATTGCCATAAATTAACCTCAATCATATTTATAACTTCTTTATTCAATTACAACCTTAAATAGGTTACTCTTCGCTTTGCGAGTCCCACCAAACAGGTGTGTTGACACTATTCCCATTTGTTTTAAGTGCTGCAGCTAAATAATTAGCAGCATTTAACGCCTCTTCTTCTGCAGGATATGGCATACGAACTGGTATCAAATTATCGTTTAAACTCGCTGAGATGATTTTTAATTTCGGAAAGCCTGTTCTTCTGAACTCTATCCAACCTTCGTACCCGTTTATCATATTGGAAATCCATTTTTGTGTAATGATGTTTTCTAAGGCATCACCAGTAGTATAGGCTCCTGTTCCCGTTAAGTAATCTGTTGGAAGGGCTACTTGCCAATAGTTAAAAGATTGGGCTACTCCAATGTTGTAGAGGGCTTGAGCATCAGCTGTGATTAGACCTTTCTGTGCTGCTTCAGCAAGTAGAAAGTGTGTTTCCATGCTGGTCATAAAGTTTGCATCCAATACGCCTGTATTTTCGCGAAAGATGGTGCCCACTAAAGAGTAATTAGCTAAAATAGTAGTATTTTGTGTGGCATCGATTCCGTTTAGTAAGCCATTGAATTCATCTGAATCGCTATTTCCGTAAGGTCTAAACAGCTTTGAAATTCTAGCATCGTTCAAGTCGGTTAGTATTTCTTCCATGGTTTCAGAAAGAACAAAGTTGTTAAAATCTCCAATACGCAAACGGGCCAATCTAAAATTATTGGGTTCTCCATCTGTAAAGTCAAAAATGGCGTTTTCAGAATTTTCATCAATAAAATCACCTTCTGCAACTATAGCTTGTAGTTGGGAAGCAACATCTATTCTATCCGAAATTCGAATCAGATGCTTTATCCTAAGCGAATTTGCAAAACGAATCCAGCCATTTAAATCGCCTTCAAAAAGGATATCACCGACTAAGGTAATGCTACCATTATACGCTTCAATTGCTGTAATCCCTTTTTCCAAGTTATCCAAAATACCTCCTTCATCCATATAAATAGATTCTTGTACTTCATAAACAGGAGTTACGGCCCCGTTAGTTCCTTTAAAAGCTTCCGAATAGGGTACATCTCCAAATAAATCTGTTACCCCTGCACTCATATATGCCTTAAGAATAAGAGCCGGACCTTCATAAACTGCAAAGGTTTCATTTTCTTGTGATAGGTTTAAAATAATTTCATTATCCCTCAGGTTTTTGTAGAAAATGGGCCAAGGATTACCCCCTAATTGGGGCGACTTTAAGTTATGTCTATCAAAAAGGTTAAAATCCAGCGCTGTGGTGTACTGTCCTAATAAATTTCCAGCGGTAAATCCTTCATAGGACATCTGTTCCCCGTAATCATAGATAACCTGGCGTAAGAGCAGACTTGGTTGTATGGTTACAGGAGAATTGGGGTTGGTATTTATTTCTTCAAAATCTTGGTTACAGGTAGAAAATAACGTCAAAACAATAGAAATTTTAACCAATAAGAACGCCTCCTGCAGTCCCTTCTTATTAGCAGGGAGGTTAGAATGCAATCGTTTCCCCTCTAAAAAGAGGACAGCACAATAATCATTGTGGGCCAGATTAAGCGTTGGCAAGGATTTGTAAATTTCAAGTAAAAATGCAATTAGTATATTATATATTTTTTTCATCTCTTTCTCGCTTAAAAATTAAATCCTGCTTTAAAACCAAAACTACGGGTGGTTGCATAGGACATGTCTTCTACACCACTAACGAAACCTTGCCCTTGAACGGCTAATTGCTCAGGGTCAAAATGTGGATTCTCCGTAATGGCGAACAAGTTTCTTCCGATTAAGGACAAACTCAGGCTGGCATCTTGCTTGAATAAGCTGAGGTTGTCAAAGGTGTAACCGATAGAAAACTGCCTTAGTTTAAGGAAAGACGCATCATACGTGTTGCTCTCCTCATGGTTTCGGTCATAAAATTGTCGGTAATAGCTTTCGGCTGATACAGAAACGGTATTTGGTGTGAATACTGGATTTTCCGCTGTTCCAGTATTTACGACACCTTGCGGGACTATGCCTGCCTCAGGCCTAAAAGAGGTTTCGGCCAGTTGTCCGCCAACATTTCCTAACGCTCTTGTACGGGAAACAATTATTCCGCCTTTCCGCCAATCCAATAGAAAACCAAGGTTCCAGTTTTTAAAGGCAAACTGGTTATTGAATCCTAACATAAAATCTGGATTGTAGTTGCCTAATTTTTGGAGCTTGTTATCTGGAATGTAGCGACCTTCATCTGTTAGAATAAAATCGCCAGTATCATTTTTTAAGTACCCTGTTCCGTAAAGGTCTCCAATACGACCACCTTCTTCAACTTGTAAAAATACCGTTTGGTTTTGACTGTCGTATATTCTAGAATAGGCTAATGTGAGGCGACCTTCATCTTGGGGTAAATCCTCTACAGTAGCGCTGCTCGTGCTAAAGTTTAGGGTACTGTTCCATTCAAAATTGTCTGAAATAATTGGAGAGATACCTGCTATGATTTCCAAGCCTTTTGCTCGTACCTTTCCTCCATTTACAACTTGTTGTGTAAAGCCGGATGAGATGCCTATTGGAAGTGAAATAATCTGATTTTCCGTAACAGCATTGTAGAAAGAGAGATCAAAACGTAATTGATCACTGAAAAATCTTAAATCAGCACCAACTTCAAAAGAAGAAGTAGTTTCCGGTCTTAGATTAGGATTCGCAATCGTGTTTTGATTACTAAACGTAGGTTGACCATTAAATGGCGTTTGTGCCACAAAGGCACCTGTGGTTTGATATGGATTGGTATCGTTTCCTACTTGTGCCCAACTGGCCCTTAGCTTCACAAACGAAATTGCTTTGGGGAATTCAACGACTTCAGATAGAATAAAACTACTGGAAAAAGAAGGATAGAAAAACGAGGTGTTAGCTACCGAAAATGGTGTTGCCAAAGCACTAGACCAGTCGTTTCTTCCCGTAATATCTAAGAATAGAAAACCGTTGTACCCAAACTTCGCCAAGCCATAAAAACTATTGATGCGCTTATTGTATTCAAACCCGAACACTTCAATAGGCGATGCGCCATTTGAGAGGCGGAAAATACCGGGTTGCGCTAAGCTTGTAGTCTGTGATTGTGAGGTAAAGGCTTTCTGGTCCAATCTATTTCCACCTACAGAAACACCAACCTTAAAATCATTGAATTGATTGGTATAGTTTAAAAGAAAATCGGTGTTTATTTCTTTAAAGAACACATCGTGCTCCGCATAACCACCATTCTGAAAACGATTAGAACTAAACGCACGGCGCAGTTGACGTAACTCGCTTGAGTAATCCATTCCAGAGCGTATGGTAGCCGTTATATGATCGGTTATGTCATAACTGGCTGATATATTTCCAAAAACACGGTCTCTATTGAAGGAATTGCGGTTCTCCTCTAATATAAAGAAAGGGTTATCAAAAAAAGTATAGTTATAAGAATACTGTTGCACGCCTTCTAGACCGGGTTGCCAATAGTCCCTAAGGCTATCTATATTTAAGGAACGTGGCCCCCATGCTACCAAGGAATAATTTACGTTCTCCGAACCATACCCGTTGGATGGGCGGTTATCACTTTGAGAATTCACATAACTAATAGAAGAATTGATGCTTAGCTTATCTGTAGGCATAAAACCTAATCGGGCACTTACTGTCTGTCGGTCTAGATTCACTCCGGGAATAATAGATTCACTTCTTAAATCTGTAAACGAGAGTCGGTAATTTCCTTTTTCAAATCCGTTTGAAATAGCAATATTGTTTATGAGTGTTTTTCCAGTATTATAAAAATTCTTCAAATTATTAGGATTGGAACGGAACTCTGTCGGTATAATGCGTAATCCATTATATAATGCCGTATCACCACCACGAACTATTGAGCCATCTGTTAAGGTTACCGGACTATCAAATTGAGGAATTAAGTTCCCTGCATTTAAACGCGGTCCCCAGCTGTAGGTTATATTGTCACTGGTTCCGCCTCCAAGCCCGTCTACAAATTCGAACACCCCAGATTGTCCTTGTCCGTACTCATCTTGAAAGTCTGGAAGGCGAAATGCAGAATCCACGAAAAAGCTAGTGTTATAACTTATACCAATGCCTTGCGTATTCTTTCCGCTTTTGGTTTCTATAACGATTACACCATTAGAAGCTCGAGTACCATAAAGTGCTGCGGCACTTGGCCCCTTTAAAACAGATACAACTTCTATATCATCAGGATTTACCTCCATGGCCCCGTTTCCAAAATCAATTGCTTGAAAACCGGCTGCAGCCTCATTGGTAAAGTTGAAGACGGAATTATTGTTTATAGGAACACCATCTACTATAAATAAAGGATTATTGTTAGAAAAAGAAGCTTCACCACGGATGGTAATCTTAGACGAAGAACCCACTCCTGTTGCCCCTTGGTTAATGGTTACACCTGCTAATTTTCCTGTAAGGTTATCGAGAAAATTAACTGCTTTCACCTCGGTTACTCCTTTAGCATCTAGACTTTGCACTGCATAGCCTAATTCTTTGGTTTCCCTTTTTAGGCCTAATGCGGTTAATACGACTTCATTTAATTGCTCGGAGGATTCCAATAAGGTCACATCTATAATTCCGATGTTATTCAAAGGAACGTTTTGTGTTTCATAGCCGAGTGCGGAAAATTTAAGCACCCCTAACGAATTAGTGATGGATAGGCTATACGTGCCTTCCTCGTTTGATATAGTTCCCTTATTCGTGCCGGTTAATTGTATGTTTACATATGGGATTGGCGTACCAGCTGTATCGGTGATGGTACCCGAAACAATTTCTTGTGCAGTGGTAATGGTCGCCATGAAGAAAGTCATGGCTAACAATAAATACTTCATGAAATGGTATAGATTGAGTTAGTGCTTTAGATGGATTCGCCCATCGTTTCAATAAAACTAAGAATGAAGTAGTACTGGGGAACCTTTGTTAAAAGGTTGCTGAAGAAAAGTTGGTGAGAATAGAGAAATTACAATAGTTTGAAGCTCTTTATCTAGCTTTAAAAGTAGTATCAATAATTGTAGTAAAGTCGATGAAATGGAATTCTTAAAATAAGCAAGACGTTTTACATCCTTGATTGTGTCTATATCACTAAGAATAGGGAGTTGATAAAGAAGGCTATTGGTTTGCTCTACAAGCGAAGAAATTTTATTGAATAGGCTAAATCGTTGCCAGGGTAATCTCTTAAAACCTTCTTGGTCGAAGTTAGATTTATGGATGCCCATTAAGTAAAATCCACCATCCAAGGACGGACCTAAAACCGTTTTCCCAGCTTCTAGAGCGGCTTCGGTTTTCAAGAGGTGTGTGGTCTTTAGTTGAGGTGTATCGTTGCCAATGGTAATGACATTGTCAAAACCTTCTTCAAAAACCGTTTGTATTGCGTTTGTAAAACGCTCCCCAAAGGAGTTCCCCTTTTGTTCTTTTTCTGAAACATGAAAACAAGGTAGCCCTGTTCTGTTTGCCTTCTGAAGTGTTTCTTGCGTAAGTGTTTGAAACAAAACTTTCCCGTTTGGAATAGCCTTATGTGACAGCTCTTCCGCAGCGGAATTGGCAAAGACCAAGATAGCAGTTTTGTGCAAAGAATTCAATAGTTTTCTTTTTCTATTATACGTAAACTTACGATAAAAAGGATACGAGGGTTTGGTCGTATCGGCACTAAATTCATTACAAATCGTGAAATAGTTTTTTTCTCAAAACCAACTAACCAGTTTGTTTAACATTCTAGACTTCTTCCAAATTAAAAAATAAGCATCGTTGTAAGAGTAGGAACTGACGGCAAAATCCAGAATAAGCCGTAAAATAAGCCGTTTATATATCAAAACCGACCGAGTAGGTTAAATTCTAAGCCATAAAACAAACTCGAACAGACTTCTTTCGCCTTAAACGTTCTACTTTTACAGTTCAATCTACTCTATGCAACTACATTCATTGCAAACTAAGTCACTTGGCCTTGTGCTTTCAGGAGGGGGTGTTCGTGGTATGGCTCACATAGGGGCCATCAAGGCCATGGAAGAGTTTGGATTGGATGCTAAACTTGTTGCAGGAAGCAGTGTTGGAGCATTAATCGGTGCCTTGTATGCCAACAGCAGTTCGGTTTTGGATATGATGCGTTTTTTTAAGGAAACCCCTTTATTCAAGTACAATTACTTTGCCGTAGCAAGACCAGGACTTATAAATACGGAGCGCTACATCGCCACGTTTAAAGAATATTTTCCTGAGGATAGTTTTGAAAGCTTACAAAAAAAGCTTTCGGTGGTTGCCACGAACCTAGAACTTGGGCAGGAGGAGTTTATTTCTAGCGGCGAATTAATAAAACCTTTATTAGCTTCAGCAGCTTTGCCACCCGTTTTTAGCCCGGTAAGCTATAACGGGATGCTCTATGCCGATGGTGGTATAATGAACAACTTTCCGTCGGAAGCCGTAAGGGGGAAGGTAGATTTTGTTATTGGCAGCAATGTATCCATCGTATCGAAACTAGAGAAAAAAGACCTGAATAATTCATTTCAATTAACCGGAAGAGTAACCAGCTTAATGATTTACGCCATCAATAGAGAAAAAATAGATACCTGCGATTTGGTCTTTGAACCAAAAGAACTGGAACATATAGGCATTCTGGATCGTAAAGGCTTGGAAAAAGCTTACAGTATTGGTTATGAGACTGCTGTAAAGCAACTTGAAACGCTGTTTACTGTGCACTAATACCTGCCTACTAATTCTTTTACTTACACATCGTCATAATCCACCGTTAAGGTAGCAGTGGTGGGATGCGCTTGGCAGGTTAGGATAAAACCATCTGCTATTTCGCCATCAGTTAGGATTTGATTTTTAACCATTTCTGCTTTTCCTTCTTTTACTTTGGCAATGCAACTGCTACATACACCGCCTTGGCAAGAGTAGGGCGCATCAATGTTTTCCTTAAGAACGGCATCCAACACTAACATCTTTTTATCCATGGTGATTTCAAACTCCTCGTCATCCACAATGACCTTTACCTTCGTTTGTCCTTCAGCTATAATGGGCATTTCCTCCTTTATTTCCGTAGAGGTAAACAGTTCAAAATAAATTTTATCTTTTGGTACATCGTTTTCGACCAGCGTATCTGTAACCATGTTAATCATTGTTTCAGGGCCACAAAGGTAGTAGCCATCAAAACTTACATCCTTATGTTTGTTTTTTAAAGCATAGTTGACGGTAGACGTATCTATACGACCAAACAATGCATTATCTTCTTTGGTTTGGCTGTTGGTGAAATAAGCAAAAAACCTATTGTTATAATCTAGTTGTAGTTTTACCAAATCTGTGTAAAACATGGTTTCCTCATAGGATTTATTGCCGTAAACTAAAACAAAAGTGTTTTTGGGATTGCTATCCAATACGGTCTTCGCAATACTCATAATAGGCGTAATTCCACTACCGGCAGCAAAAGCGACAATATTTTTTACTTCGGCTGATTTAAAGGTAAAACGACCCTCAGGAGGCATTACATCAAGCAGATCTCCCACTTGAAGTTTTGTGCTGGCATAGTCCGAAAATCCACCGCGGTCTACTTTTTTAATCCCGATGGTAATATCTTTTTTGGTAGGAGCGGAGCTAATGGAATAAGCTCGACGCATTTCGGTGCCCTTTATTTCCTTTTTAACGGTAATATACTGTCCGGCAGAGAATGCAAAGGTTTGTGCAAGTTCCTTAGGAATAGTCAAGGTTACTGCAATAGAACTTGGAGTTAATTTTTTAATGGAGCTTACCGTAAGGGCATGAAAATCGGCCATAATTTCTTTTTCTTTTAAATAGACAGCAAAATTAAGCATTGATGAAGCGATAAAAAACGGAAACCTCAAAAAAACATACCTAAAACTCTTATGCATAAGAAAATTAGGTATATTCGTTTCCTCTTAGAATTACAAAAAAGTAATTCTGAGCTCTCCGAAATGCAGGGAGGATGAAGGCTCTTTTTATAATAGTGTTCAAAATAAAGTCTTAGTCTTTGGCTAAGCGTAATTGAAGTCATGGCAAATTCAAAGTTATATAAGGGCAGTTTAAATACCATTATCTTAAAGTTCTTGGATGAAGAGGGGAAGATGTACGGGTACGAGATTACTCAAAAGGTAAAAGCTTTAACGAAGGGAGAATTAAAGATTACCGAAGGCGCACTCTATCCAGCATTACATAAGTTAGAAGCGGAAGGCTTATTGGATGTCGAGGTATCCAAAGTAGACAACCGCTTACGCAAATACTACAAACTCACCGAGCAAGGACAAAAAGAGACCGTAAACCGCTTGGCAGAGCTGGAAGAGTTTATCCGTAGTATGCAGCAATTGGTAAATCCTAAATGGAGTATTCAGTAAGATGAGATTAACCAAACAAGACATAAAGAATATCGATATACGGTTAAAGCGTAAAGGCATTAAATATGTGGATGTACGTTTTGAACTGATTGACCATTTGACTACTGAATATGAGGAATTTAAAAATTATCCCGATTTAGGGAGTTTTCTTCAAAATCGGTTGACTTGGTGTATAAAAAGTGACCAAACAAAAACAGCGAAGTTTAGGAATAGGACAATTTAAAATTACTGGTAAGGAATTTTTTCTGTTGTTGGTTTATCCCAAAACATGGTTGTTAAGATTTTTATTCTTGTGGCTTATTTTTTCGTTAGAATCGTATGTAACACCGAAACAGTTAATATGGTTTATAGGTTCTCCGATGTTTCTTGTTTTGTTTATTCAGTTATTTTATATGCTTAAATCTATTAAGAAGCTTGGAACAAGCGTTGAAAAGGAATACTTGGCGATAGCCATGCATAATGGCAGTATGGTTATATTTATGCAACCGGTTTGTGCCTTTTTGAGTTTACCTAAGGAATGGTTGAACAATTTTTTTTTCTTAATCCCTTTTGTGTTACTTATTACAATTTTAAATGTTGCAGCGATATATATTTTTAAGTTAAAACTGTATAGGGTTGCAAAGGATTATCGTTCTCTTAAACGTTACTTCCAATGAAACTAACCCAAAATCAAATACAACAGCTATACAAATTCACCAGAGCGCATTTCGTAGAGCACTACGACCTGCAAACTGAGTTGGTTGATCATTTGGCCAATGGTATAGAACGCCAATGGGAACAGGACCCATCACTTACTTTTGAGGAGGCTAAGCAAAAGGAGTTTAAGAAATTTGGTGTTTTTGGTTTTATGGATGTAGTTACATCGCGAAAAAATGCGATGGGCAAGAAATACAGAGCAATTATCTGGGGCTACTTTCAAGAATGGTGGTCGTTGCCAAAAATACTATATACTATTACAGTTGTTCTTGTCATTTTTCTCACCTTACGGGCCCTTCCCAATGGGGAAGTGAAATTAGGAGGAATAGCAGGTGTTTTCTTATCACTTTCAATACTAATGCTTTATAGGTCTTTTCAATTAAAGCGAAACATGGAAGGGCTTTACAGAAAATGGACGCTTCAAGAAATGATTTTTCAGCAAGGCGCAGTTTCCCAATTGTTTATTTTCCCTGTCCACTTTTTAAATATAGGGAATAACACAGGATTTATAGAAAACTACTATGGGCAGTTGATTCTTGCACTCCTTATGGTAATCTTGCTAATCATGTTAAAAATAATAGGGTATGTTATACCTTCTAAGGCTCATGAATTGCTATCAGAAACCTATCCAGAATATAAAATTAAGTAAGAAGTGTAACAAAAACCACCTTTCTATTACCAATCATCAGAACGTTAAAACCAACCGACTATGTTCAAACTATTTACAGGACTTCAATGGAAATCTTTTTTCCGCTCTTCTACGTTTGGTAAGAGCCTTGGGATTAAAATCCTTATGGGTTTTTTAGGAGTGATGATGCTTTTTTATCTAGCTGCAGCTGGGGGTGGTATGTATTTTATCCTTAAAAAGATTTTCCCCGATCAAAGTCCTATGTGGACTATCAGTCAATATTTTGTTTATTGGGTACTCGTAGAGCTGTTCTTGCGTTACTTTATGCAAAAACTCCCTGTAATGGATATAAAACCTTTTCTAACTACGCCCGTAAAGAAAAGCGCTATTGCCCATTATATATTGGGTCGTTCCGGAGTGTCTATCTATAACTTATTATCGCTCTTTTTCTTTGTGCCCTTTGCTATTGTGTTGTGGTTTCATGGATATCCGGCACTGAATGTTCTCCTATGGATTACGGCCGTTTTCGCCATTGTCCTTTGCGTCAACTACATTAATCTCTTAATCAACAAGAACGATAAGGCTTTGATTACAATCGGTAGCCTTATTGTCATAGGATATGCACTGGATTACTTCCAGGTATTTGATGTAAAGGTATTCTTTGCCCCCATGTTTCACGCCCTATACGCATACCCTTTGGCGGTTCTGGTTCCTGTTGGATTTGCAGCCCTTATTTATTATATCAATTACAAGTACCTAAGAACAAAAATATATTTAGACGCCACCTTAAAGCCCAAAACCGTTAAAGCGAATACAAGCGATATGGCATGGGCCAAGAAATTTGGCGAAATGGGGCCATTTTTACAGCTAGACCTTAAAATGATATGGCGTAACAAACGCACCAAGAGCCAAGTGTTTATTTCACTGTTGTTCGTGTTCTACGGATTGATATTTTATACCCAAGATATCTATTCTGATATGATGCCTATGAAAGTATTTTTAGGGGTGTTTATGACGGGTATTTTTCTGAGTAATTTCGGCCAGTTTATTCCAGCTTGGGACAGTAGTTATTATTCCATGATGATGTCTCAGAATATTCCGCTTCGTAAGTATTTGGAATCAAAAGCTACTTTGATATCTGTAAGTGTAATTGTAATGTTCTTACTTACCATCCCTTATATTTACTTCGGTTGGGAGGCATTGGCGATTAATTTTGCCTGTGCGCTGTACAACTTAGGCGTAAATATACCGGTCATTTTATTTTTTGGCTCCTTCAATAAAAAGCGAATTGAATTAGATCAGAGTCCGTTTGGGAATATGCAAGGTACCAGTGCCACCCAGTTTTTGATTATGCTTCCGGTATTGATAGCTCCTATCGTTTTGTTTTCCATTTTTTATTATGCGATTTCCTTTGAGGCCGCCATTATGGTTTTATCCGTTTTGGGAGTCATAGGGTTTGCCATGAAGAATTACTTATTGAACCTAGTAACCGAACAGTACAGAAAAAAGAAGTACGGTATGATTGCAGGATTTAAGGAGAAGGCGAGCTGATTTTATACAAGACAGGAAACAAGAGTTCAAGTACAGCAACAAATAATATTTATTTTACAACCATGATAATAACTGAAAAATTAACCAAGAAGTACGGAAAGCAAACAGTACTTAGTATAGAGCATTTAGAAATACCCAAAGGACAAAGTTTTGGTCTAGTGGGCAATAACGGAGCAGGTAAAACAACATTTTTTAGCTTGTTGTTAGATTTAATCCAGCCAAGTTCTGGTCATATTACTTCTAACGGAGTACAAGTGAACACCAGTGAAGAATGGAAACCTTTTACTTCTTCTTTTATAGATGAGAGTTTTTTAATTGGCTACTTGACGCCAGAAGAATACTTTTATTTTATCGGTGATTTAAGAGGAGCTAATAAAGCTGATGTCAATGCGCTATTGGCTCAGTTTCAAGATTTTTTTCATGGCGAAATCTTGGGGCAGAAGAAATACTTACGTGATCTCTCTAAAGGAAATCAGAAAAAGGCAGGTATAGTAGCGTCGTTCATTGGAAACCCGGAAGTCGTCATTTTGGATGAGCCTTTTGCGAATTTGGATCCCACCACACAGATTCGACTAAAAGGCATCATTAAGGATTTAGCAGCGAAAGACAATGTAACCGTTTTGGTATCCAGTCACGATTTAATTCATGTGACCGAAGTCTGCGAGCGTATCGTGGTCTTAAACAAAGGTGAAGTGGTAAAAGATATTCAAACATCAACCGAAACCTTAAAGGAGTTGGAGACGTTTTTTGCAGGGTAGTTGTTTTTCCACCCAAAGTCTCTTAAAATAAGGGTGTTAAAACTTCAGACCGTACGTAAGAAAGAGGATAATGAGTAATCAATTTTAGACAAACGAAACAAAAAGAATTAGAAGAATTGACTGATGAGGAATTGCTATAAGAAAAAAAGAAAATACAATCAAATAAGATAGTTAATGCATCTCTTATCGGATTCTGTATAGGGGTCGTAGTATATGGTGCAGTGAAAAATGGATTTGAATTTTTTACGTTTCTCCCGTTGGTTTTTGTGTACTTCTTATCAAAGAACGGAAAAAATATCAAGGCATTAGACCAAGAATTAAAGTCACGAAACTTACTGTAATAAAAGACAAATTATCTATAAATTTATACGAGTTAGTTTCGTTATTGCGCCCGTGCATGCAAGCCATAACTCCTAAATCGAGAAATAGAGTTGTAATAGGGTCTCATATACCGACAATTCATCCTGTTAATATGATTTTACTCAGAGTTTCTAGGAATACACAGTCCTATTTACAAACGGTCAAGAACGGGTCGTTATTTTGAACATTGACTATAGCTGGCAGATGAGAGCTAGATTTTGTTTTACAGTTTATCGTTTTAATTTAAACCCTCCTATTGCAGGCAGTCGTAATACTTGAGTTTGAACTCAAGTACCGATCACTCCGTTGGTTTTTAGAGATTATGTTTCAGCCGAGTTAGGAACAAACCTGGACAGCTAGCAAAAAGTATCGTTCAATTGCTGTTGTAGTTGATTTTATTGACTAAAAAAGAACATAAAAAGGCCGCCCGGTTGGTAAAAATCTAGAATTTGAAAGAGAATAGCTTCTTTCTACAGGAAAATAAATCGCCCTTTTACCGATGAATTGTATAATAACTTGGTTGTTTTTAAGTTAAACATACATATGTACACAGATAATTTTGACGTTTAAACAAAGATACATTTCGACCCTACTTTTAGGAACACTGCTATTCAGTGCATGCTCCACGAAAAAGGATGCGGCAATTAACCGTAACTGGCACGCTTTAAACACAAAGTATAATACCTTGTACAACGGTAATATTGCTTTTGAGGAAGGTCGTGTTGCTTTAAATGACACCTACCGAGACGACTATTGGGAAGTGTTACCCATAGAGCGTTTGGAAGTCTCTGGAGAGGTGAAGCTAGATTCCGAAGATAATAACCCTAATTTTTTACTGGCAGAGGAAAAAGCGACCAAGGCCATTCAGCGCCATAGTATGGACATTAAGGACGAAGAGCGCAATCCACAGACCGATGACGCTTTTCTGCTTCTTGGAAAAGCACGCTATTTTGACGAACGTTACATTCCGGCCTTAGAGGCCTTTAACTATATTCTGAATAAGTATTCGCAAAGCGATAAACTTAGCGAGGCCACCATTTGGAGGGAGAAGACCAATATTAGACTGGAGAATGAAGATTTGGCAATCAGAAATTTGAAGCGTCTTATGAAATATGAGGCATTAAAGGAACAGGAATATGCTGATGCTCGCGCTATGTTGGCCCAAGCTTATATCAATTTAAATGTACCGGATACTGCAATCCAACAATTAAAGATAGCATCATATTACACCCAAAAAAATCCAGAAAAAGGCAGATATTACTATATCATAGGTCAGTTATACAACAAAATAGGTCATAAAGATAGCGCTAATTATGCCTATGACAAGGTGATTGAGCTGAACAGGAAATCTCCAAGGGTGTACATGATTAATGCTGAAATTCAGAAAGTCAGAAATACAATTATCACGGAGGAAAATAAAGAGGAAGTACTAGAGTACCTCACATGGTTAGAAGAAAATCGTGAAAACAGACCATTTTTGGATAAAATCTTCCGACAAGTGGCCGAATTTCATTTAGGTCAAGGGTCTGATAGTTTAGCGGTAACGTATTTCAACAAATCGCTTCGTGCGACAGAAAACACGCCCAAATTAAATGCGTTGAACTACGAGAATCTAGCGGAGTACAATTTTGACCGGAACGGGTATAAAGACGCAGGGTCCTATTATGACAGTGTCTTACCCAACTTGGATGAGAATTCAAAAAAATACAGAATCGTTAAAAGGAAGTTGGATAATTTAGAAGACGTTATCAAATACGAGAATATCGTACAATATACCGACAGTGTGATTACACTTTACAAACTACCTGTAGATGACCGTATCGCGTATTTTGAAAATTATATCTCCGAGCTAAAAAACGCGCAAGAAGCAACCCAGAAAAAAGAAAAAGATAAGATAACAGAAGGATTTGCATCGTTTGCAAAAAGTAACGGAGGTAAAGAAAATAAAGGTAAATTCTACTTTTATAATATTACTAGCCTTGGTTACGGCCAAAACGAGTTTAAGAACAGTTGGGGCAATAGGGACCTGTCCGATGATTGGCGTTGGTCCAACAAAGCCATTGCAAAGGTGTCAGAAGCAACAGGAGAACTTGTCGCCGAACTCCCTTCAGATACTGAATTGACCCAAGACGAAAAATTCTCCTTGAGTTTTTATATGGACCGTATACCCACAGAAGTAACGGTTATAGATAGTTTGAGAACGGAACATAATTTTGCGAATTATCAATTGGGGTTAATCTACAAGGAAAAGTTTAAGGAAAACTTTTTAGCGGCCCGTAAGTTAGAGAATGTATTAGCATCCAACCCGGAGGAACGTTTGATTCTTCCATCAAAATATAACCTGTATAAAATATATGAGGAAGAAGGTAGTCCGTTGAAGGCTTCTATGAAGGCAGATATCATAGCGAACCATGCAAATTCTCGCTATGCGGAAATACTGTTGAACCCTCAAGCAGTGTTGGGCAACGATTCCGACACTCCGGATAAACGCTATCAAAACTTATATAAAAAATACAACAATCAGGAATTTCTTCAGGTAGTTACTGCATCGGAAGAAAACATCAATAGATTTACCGGAGATGCCATCGTGCCAAAATTTGAAATGCTGAAGGCTAATGCTATTGGCCGGCTGCAGGGGTTTGAATATTTTAAGGAAGCCTTAAATTATGTAGCGCTTACCTACCCCAACAACCCAGAAGGAAAAAAGGCAGAGCAGATGATTTCGGAGCAGTTGCCAAAATTGGAACCCAAAGAATTTTCTCCTGAGACAGACTCTAAAGGAACGTCCAATTGGAAGGTGATGTTCCCTTTTAAAAGAAGTAATGACCAAAAAGCATTAAAACTGATCGAGTTATTGGAGAAATCCATCACGGACCTGAAATACAGAAATAGTGTATCCAAGGATATTTACAATTTAGAAGATATGTTTGTTGTAGTGCATGGCTTTAAATCAAAGGAATTTGCCCTAGGTTACGCAGAGCTTTTAAAAAATAATAAGGATTACCGGGTTGCTAACAAGAATTTTGTAATTTTATCAGAGAACTATAAGGTAATTCAAGTCCATAAGAATTTACAGGACTACTTAACACGCTTATAATCCCAAAACCATAAATCCATGTTTTCAGACAAACAAAAACCTAAAGCTATGAACGAAGTAGGAGGACAACCCAACAGAATTGAGAAAAACACAAAAATAAAAGGAGATATTATTTCCGAAGCTGATTTCCGTATTGATGGTAAATTGGACGGTAACGTAAAAACCTCTGGCAAAGTTGTGATTGGAAAGGACGGTTACATTCACGGAAAAGTAGAATGTGTAAATGCGGATATAGAAGGGAGCTTTAACGGCGAACTTTTGGTTTCTGATTTATTATCTTTAAAGGCATCTGCGGTAATAGAGGGAACGGTATCGGTTAGTAAACTTGCCGTAGAGCCGGGAGCTACGTTTAATGCTTCGTGTACTATGAAAGGCAGCGGAAGCGCCGTGAGTCAAAATTCCAGTAGTTTCAAATCTAAAAATGAGCCAGCAAAAGCCTCCTAAAAAAAATAGTTTTAAAAATGTTGCGATCCTTTCCGGAATTGCTTTTGAAATGGGAGCTATCATATTTTTGGCTGCCAAAGGAGGCGTTTGGTTGGATGAACATTATGGTAATGAAAAACGAATTTGCACTGCTATTGCAACAATTTTTGGTGTTGTAATATCTATTTGGGTAGTTTTGCGGCAACTTAAAAGCATAAAGTATTGAACTTAAAATCGAATTCCATTGCCCAATTTTCTCTCTTTCTTGGGATTGGTTTAGTATTCGCATTCTTTTTACATACATATATACTAGAGGTTAAGGGTTTGCCCAAGTATGGGAATCTTATTATAGAATCTTATGTGGTAAACGGTATTTTGGCCACTAGTATTTATATAGGCCTTTACTTGGCTAGAGAGAAATTAAAAAATCAAATTGGATTTCTTTTTATGGGCGGAAGCCTTCTAAAGTTTGTCTTCTTTTTTATTATTTTTTATCCTGTGTATAATACCGACGATACCATGGATAAAATGGAATTCTCAGCATTCTTTTTGCCTTATACGATAGCGCTTATTATTGAGACTGTTTTCATGGCTAAAACACTTAATAAAATGGTTAGCAAGTAATGGCATATTTCCTTACAACAACGGTGGTAAAATAAAGTCTCATTTGCTTTTTTATTTTTGGGATAATAGTGTACATTTGCATCGATTTTTAGAGACCGATATTTGAGTGATATGCGAAAAACATTTTTTTTCAAACTTCTAACAGCCTTTGTTTTATTTTTTAGCAATACTATTTCTGCTTCGGAGATAAAATCCGCTATTGAAGAGCCTAAACAGGACCTTAAAACAGAAATTAAGGAATACATTCAACATCACCTTAAAGATTCTCACGATTTCTCTTTGTTCTCATATACGAATGAAACGCACGAACATGTATATGTGGGCTTTCCTTTGCCAGTAATCCTTTGGGATGGTGGTTTAAAAGTATTTTCCTCATCAAAATTGAACCATGGCGAGACTTTGGCCGATGTAGATGGAAACTTCTACAAGCTCTATCATAACAAAATTTACAAGACAGATGCTAATGGAACTATTAATTATGATGAAGAACATCACCCCGCTAATGTAAAGCCATTGGACTTTTCTATTACAAAAAGCGTAGTTATGATATTCATAACTGGTCTGTTGATGTTTTTCTTATTTAGAGGATTGGCTAAGTCATATGCTAAAAATGGAGGAATACCAACGGGTGTTGGTCGTTTCTTTGAACCAATAGTACTTTATATAAGAGATGATATTGCAAAGCCTAATATCGGCGAGAAAAAGCACAAAAGGTATATGCCTTATTTATTATCTATCTTTTTCTTTATATGGTTCTTAAATATTTTTGGATTAACCCCATTAGGAGTCAACGTTACTGGAAATATCGCCATAACATTTGCTTTAGCATTGTTAACATTCTTATTCACTAATCTTACAGGAACTAAGGATTATTGGATGCATATTTTTGATCCATTGGGCGATACACTGCCTTGGTATGGTAAGTTGGTTTTATATCCTATTTTGATTCCTATTGAATTGTTAGGAATATTTATAAAACCGTTCTCATTATTGATTCGTTTGTATGCAAACATGCAAGCAGGGCATATCGTATTAATGAGTTTAATTGGATTAATGTTTATTTTTAAGAGTTGGTTGGGTAGCCCATTGTCCTTTGGGTTGGCTTTTGCAATTTCTTTGATTGAGATTTTGGTGGCACTTTTGCAGGCGTATATTTTCACAATGCTTTCAGCTTTGTATTTTGGTTTTGCAGCGGTAGAGCACAATCATGCAGATGCGCACTAAATAGGTGTTTTGTTTTCATTTCCTCGAAGGTGAGAATCTAGTATTGAATTTTTAATTTTTAAACTATATATATTATGGAAATTCCAGTAATGGTAGGTGCAGGTTTAGTTGTAATTGGTGTTGGTATTGGTATTGGTAGAATCGGTGGTTCAGCTATGGATGCTATTGCTCGTCAGCCTGAAGCTTACGGAAAGATTCAAACAGCAATGTTGATTGCAGCAGCGCTTATTGAAGGTATTGGATTTGCTGCATTATTTGCAGTATAATCAATTAGCATCAAATAACAGCTGTAACGGTTGGTTGCAGCTGTTATTTAAATTTAAAGTTTAAAAGTTCTCAAAGTAAAAAAAATGAAAAAATTATTAGAGGAATTTTCATTAGGACTGTTTTTTTGGCAAACCTTATTGTTTGGTTTATTGCTTTTCTTATTGTGGAAATTTGCTTGGAAGCCAATTTTGAATGCTGTTGATGCCCGGGAGGATGGTATTAAGGATGCCTTGGCTGCCGCTGAGAATGCAAAGAAAGAAATGCAAAATGTAACTGCCGATAGTGAGAAGCTTTTGAAGGAGGCACGCGCAGAACGCGAAGCATTGTTAAAAGAAGCACGTGAAATCAAGGAAAAGATGATAGCTGATTCTAAGGAACAAGCTAAAGTTGAAGGAGACAAAATGATTAAGCAAGCACAGGCGGCCATTGAGAGTGAAAAGAAAGCTGCCGTAGAGGATATTAAGAATCAAGTAGCCGAACTTTCTGTAGCAATTGCGGAAAAGGTTATTAAAGTGGAACTTTCTAACAAAGACAAGCAATTGAAATTGGTTGATGAGTTATTAGGTGATATTAAATTGAAGTAAAAAGGTATGAACGAATCTAGAGCAGCAGTACGATATGCCAAAGCCATTTTGGATTTGGCAGCCGACAAAAGGGTGACCGATGCCGTCGAGAAGGACATGCGTTCTATTGTGACTACCGTTTCCGATAGTAAAGAATTAAGACAAATGTTGGCTAGCCCGGTAATAACGGGAACTGCAAAAAAGGACATCCTTTCTAAGATATTCAAAAATAGCCATGCAATTTCGGAAGGTCTTATAGCGCTGTTGGTGGAGAATAAAAGGATTTCGATTTTGAATGAAGTCGCTTTAAAGTATATCATTATTAATGAGCAGCTGAAGGGAAAAGATGTAGCTTACGTGACTACGGCCGTCCCAATGGATGCTACAATGGAAAAAAAGATTTTAAAACAGGTGACTGCTATTACAGGGAACGAGGTCACTTTAGAAAATACAGTCGATGAGAATATCATCGGTGGTTTTGTTTTGCGCGTTGGTGATTTACAGTATGATGCTAGTATTGCCAATAAATTAAACAATTTAAAAAGAGAATTTACAAATAATCTATAATAAATGGGAAGACATATGGACATCTAATGTCTAACGTCTAAACATCTAACGTCTTAGAAAAATGGCAGGAGTAAAAGCCGCTGAGGTATCAGCAATTTTAAAGCAACAATTATCAAGTTTCGATGCAACCGCTACTTTGGATGAAGTAGGAACAGTATTGCAGGTAGGTGATGGTATCGCCAGGGTCTTTGGTTTGGCCAACGTGCAGTACGGAGAATTGGTAGAGTTCGACGGTGGTTTGGAAGGAATCGTTCTAAACTTGGAAGAAGATAACGTAGGTGTAGTATTGTTGGGCCACTCTAGAGAAATCGGAGAAGGAACGACCGTAAAACGCACACAACGTATTGCTTCCATAAATGTTGGCGAAGGAATTGTTGGTCGTGTAGTAGATACATTGGGACAACCTATAGATGGTAAAGGACCAATTGCAGGCAAGACGTATGAAATGCCATTAGAGCGTAAGGCGCCCGGTGTAATTTTTCGTGAGCCAGTTACAGAGCCCTTACAGACTGGTATTAAGGCTATTGACGCTATGATTCCTGTAGGTAGAGGACAGCGTGAGCTGGTTATTGGTGACCGTCAAACAGGTAAGACTACCGTGTGTATTGATACCATTTTGAACCAAAAAGAGTTTTACGATGCTGGTGAGCCAGTATATTGTATTTATGTTGCTATAGGTCAAAAAGCATCAACGGTTGCAGGAATTGCACAAGTATTAGAAGATAAAGGCGCTATGGCGTATACAACAATAGTGGCTGCAAACGCATCTGATCCTGCACCAATGCAGGTATATGCCCCTTTTGCAGGCGCATCTATTGGAGAGTATTTTAGGGATACAGGTCGCCCAGCTTTAATTATATATGATGATTTATCAAAACAAGCGGTAGCCTATCGTGAGGTTTCTTTATTATTAAGAAGACCACCGGGACGCGAGGCCTACCCTGGAGATGTTTTTTACCTACACTCTAGATTATTGGAGCGTGCAGCAAAGGTCATTAATGATGATGCCATTGCTAAGAACATGAATGATTTACCTGATGTATTGAAACCAATTGTAAAAGGTGGAGGTTCTTTAACTGCTTTACCAATTATTGAAACACAGGCTGGGGATGTATCTGCGTATATTCCAACAAACGTAATTTCGATTACAGATGGTCAGATTTTCTTGGAGCAGGATTTATTTAACCAAGGTGTTCGTCCAGCCATTAACGTAGGTATTTCGGTATCTCGTGTAGGTGGTAATGCACAGATTAAATCCATGAAAAAGGTAGCGGGCACCTTAAAATTGGATCAAGCTCAGTTCCGTGAGTTGGAAGCTTTTGCCAAATTTGGATCAGATTTGGATGCAGCTACCTTGAACGTGATTGAAAAAGGACGTAGAAATGTTGAAATTTTGAAGCAAGCTCAAAATGATCCTTTCACTGTAGAAGACCAAGTTGCTATCATTTATGCAGGTTCTAAGAACTTGTTAAGAGACGTTCCAGTAGAGAAAATAAAGGAATTTGAAAGAGATTATATAGAATTTCTAAATGTGAAGCATAGAGGTATTTTAGACACACTTAAAGCAGGAAAGCTAACGGATGAGGTTACGGATACCTTAAACACAGTTTGTAAAGAGCTTTCAGCGAAGTACATAGGATAAAAATTAATAACGAGAATAACCCATAGAGCACTTAAGTACTTTGTACTCGCTACTTAATACTAGAGAAAAATGGCCAATTTAAAGGAAATACGAAATAGGATAGCATCGGTTTCTTCTACGATGCAGATTACTAGTGCCATGAAAATGGTATCTGCTGCTAAATTGAAGAAGGCCCAAGATGCAATTACGGCGATGAGGCCCTATGCTGATAAGCTAACGGGATTATTGCAAAGCCTTAGTGCGAGTATGGATTCCGATTCTGGAAGTAAATACTCGGATAATAGAGCAGTGAACAAGGTCTTGGTCGTTGCCATCACTTCCAATAGAGGTTTGTGTGGTGCTTTTAATACAAACATCCTTAAACAGTGCGTATACTTGGCAGAGGACTTTCACACAGGAAAGCAAGTAGATTTTGTAGCTATTGGAAAGAAATCTAGTGATTATTTAGGAAAAAAGTATACGGTGATTGCCAATCATAGTAGTGTTTATGAAGATCTTACTTTTGATAATGTTGCTGGGATAGCGGAGAGTTTAATGGAGCAGTTTACCAATGGTTCATATGATAGGATTGAAATTATTTATAATAAGTTCAAGAACGCAGCTACACAAATCGTAATGACCGAACAGTTTTTGCCTATTGTTCCTTTGGTGGGAGAAGAGAAAATAAGTGCGGATTATATCTTTGAACCATCCAAATTGGAAATCATTGAACAATTAATTCCAAAATCCCTGAAAACACAACTGTATAAGGGTATTAGGGATTCTTTTGCAAGTGAGCATGGTGCACGTATGACAGCGATGCATAAAGCAACTGATAACGCCACAGAACTTAGGGATCAGTTGAAGCTAACATATAACCAAGCAAGACAAGCTGCAATTACCAATGAAATACTAGAGATTGTTGGCGGTGCTGAGGCTTTAAATAACTAAGATGTCTCCTAAAACGTTTCGAGACTAAGGTCAGTTTAAGAACTAGAATATTAAAAGTTCAAAATCAAATAAAACCTCACAACCTGTGAGGTTTTATCTTTTCATTAAAACTGAAAACTAACAATCAGACTAGATTATTTTTACCTATTAGGTCTTCTAAGCAATTGTAGCAAAGGATTTTAGGTTTCAAAAATAAATTTAATCAATAGCAAATAAATAGATTATTTCGTTTTGATTTCATGCTTGAATTTGATACACATTTATATAAGAATTATATAAATCAAGACTATGAAAACCTTTCAAAAATATTCTATTATGTTTTATTGAAAATTTACCGAGGAGTAAATGATGTACTTATTTAGAAGCTGTTACAATAAATTTAGCTGCAGGAACAGTATTAGATTATACTATTGATTATAGGAATTAGAATCTTAGATGGACAAATTTATAGGAATAGCTTTGTTTATTCGAGACCTTATTAGTTCGGCCATTCATAAATTTCCAACACGTCTTACAAAATTTCTTTTTATCTGTATCACCTTGCAAATACCAATGTTTGAAGTCAAGAGTTAATTTATTTAAAACCTCAAAAAATGTCTGGTTTTTTACGCATAAAATTGATAGTATAATTCATTTTTACCCGACTTTTGCAATCGCATGAAAGCAAAAAAAACTGCCTTACTTTTTATTTTCATTACCATACTTGTTGATGTCATCGGTATTGGAATTATACTACCTATAATACCCGAGCTAATCATGGAGCTAACCGGAGAAGGAACGCACACGGCAGTTATTTATGGTATGTGGTTGACAACGGCCTTCGCTGGGATGCAGTTCTTGTTTTCTCCTGTGTTAGGAGAGATTTCGGATCGATTTGGTAGGCGACCCATTCTGTTGATGGCGCTGTTAGGATTAAGTATAGATTACCTTATACATGCATGGGCACCTACGATAACATGGTTGTTTATAGGTAGGTTTTTGGCAGGTATTACAGGAGCAAGTTTTACCGTTGCCTCTGCTTATATAGCTGATATTAGTACCAAGCAAGAAAAGGCAAAGAACTTTGGACTTATTGGAGCCGCGTTTGGCTTAGGATTTATCATAGGCCCAGGTATTGGAGGTTTTTTCGGAGAAATTGATATTAGATTACCCTTTTACATTGCCGGCGGACTCACCTTTGCCAACTTTCTATTTGGTTGGTTCTTTGTACCGGAGTCCTTGGCGGTTGAGAATAGACGGCCTATCAATTTGGTTAAAATGATTCCAGGGGTTTCTTTGGTTAGTCTTCGAAATTACAAAGGTGTTTTACTACTTATTTCCGCATTTTTTTTGGCAAACTTGGCTGGGCAGGCCTTACCGTCCACATGGTCCTACTATGGTATAGAGCGCTATGATTGGAGTCCTAGGGATATTGGTATTTCTTTAATGGTTGTTGGTCTCTTCGTCGCCATAGCTCAAGGGTTTTTGGTAGGGGTAGCAGTAAAAAGGTTCGGACGTAAAACAGTCGTTATTACTGGATTTTTGCTTTGGACCGTTGGTATGTTTCTTTTTTCCTTAGCAGAGGAACCTTGGATGTTATACGCCTTTCTTATCCCTTATGCATTGGGAGGTGTTGCCGGCCCAACAGTTCAGGGTGTTATTTCAAATCAGGTTTCTGAAAAAGAGCAGGGAATTCTACAGGGAGCGATTACTGGTTTGGTAAGTGTTACCGCTATTTTTGGTCAATTGACCTTCTCACCGGTGTTCTATTATTTTATCCGCCCAGAAAGCGAAATATACTTTCCAGGAGCACCCTATGCCTTAGCGTCCATTTTCCTTCTTGTGGCGCTTATTTTTGCTTCATTAGCCATGAACAGGATGAGTCTTTCAGATGAAGAGGACGAATTATCTTCTACGGTTTCTTCAAAGTAAGCACAGGTTTTAGGCCTTCAAGCTGTGCTTTTATGAAAAAATAAAACTTTTTTTAAAGCTGATGTAACATTTGCTAAAAAATGTATCTAAAAGGAAAATCCTAAACATAGATACAATGAAAGCATTGAAAATCATCCATCTCGTTCTAATTATTATTACGTCCAATTACATAAACGCACAAGACCACCCTTTTGAAGTACGGGTAAAAGGTACCGGACAGCCTATTCTACTTTTCCCGGGTTTTACGTGTACCGCAGATGTCTGGGACGATACGGTTACGGAACTTTCTAAAAATTACGAGTGCCATGTCTTTACTTTTGCGGGTTTTGGTGATGTAGCCCCTATAGAGAAACCTTGGTTTCCAAAAATAAAAACGGGAGTAGAAGCCTACGTAAAAGAACAAAACCTAAAAAACACAATAATTGTTGGACATAGTTTGGGTGGCACTTTGGGTCTTTGGTTGGCTACGGAAACAGAACATCCCTTTTCAAAAATAATAGTAGTAGATGCATTACCTTCCACTGGAGCACTAATGATGCCGAATTTTAATAGCGAAGCGCTTGTATACGAAAGTCCGTGGAACAAACAAATGTTGGCTATGGATAATGCATCCTTTGCTATTATGGCTGCTCGAATGGCTGCTCGAATGGCTACTGGAATGTCGATGAATAAAGAAAAACAAGGACAAATTAAAGATTGGATACTTCAAGCCGATAGAGAAACCTATGTGTACGGCTATACAGACCTATTAAAGCTTGATTTAAGAGAAGATATTAGCAAAATCAATATTCCCGTCATTATTTTGGCAGCAGGACAGCCTTATGGTTTGGAAATGGTTAAGAGTAGGTATGCAAACCAGTACAAGAAGCTGCAAAATTATGAAATTGAATTTGCAGCTGATGCGGCCCATTTTATTATGTACGACAGTCCTACATGGTTTCAAGAAAAATTAATCACTAGTTTGGGAAATTAATGAATAGCACCGAAAAAAAATATAAAGAGCTGTATACCGCACATTATGCTAAGGTGATGCGCTTATGTCTAGGTTATGTTGCAGGAGATCAAGATTTAGCCAAAGATTTAACCCAAGAAATCTTTATAAAGATATGGGAAAATTTAGAACGCTTTAGAAGCGAAAGTAGTATAAGCACATGGATTTACAGAATAAGCGTGAACACTTGTCTGTCGAACCTAAGAACTAAGAAAAAGAGTTCCAGAACAATTGCTATTGCCGATGTTCCTGAGATTAGTGAAGAACATCCTGATGCAGATAAAGCACATCAACTAGCGCTGTTGTATGCGTGTATAAAGAAGCTATCAGAAACAAACCGAGCTATTATTTTATTAGTGCTAGAAGGACTTCCGCATAAGGAAATATCCGATATCATCGGAATAAAACATGATGCGATTCGTACGCGAATACATCGAATTAAAAGTCAATTAACAAAATGCGTATCCTATGAATAATTTTGAAGAGTTAGAATCAAACTGGAAAAATCAACCCGAAATACAAGCAACAGAAAAAGGGTTCCAAGAGGTATTGAACGGATTGCGAAAAATTAAAAATAAACAACGCATTACCAATGCAGTATTGAGTAGTACCGCAATCATATTAGTCGTTTTTTTCTTTTATATATCAGGATATAGCAGCCAACAAGTCATTCTAGGAATTTCTCTTATGGTTGGGAGTCTACTGATACGCATCCTCTGTGAAGTTTTAAGCATACGAAAACTTAAAAAAATGAATACGGTAGCACATAGTACGGATTTTAGAAACGGCTTAATTGAATATTATAAGAGTCGCAAATTTGTACATTTTGGATGGACACCGCTAGTTATTCTGAGTTATGTTGCTGGATTTCTAATACTCTTGCCACTTTTTAAAGCTAATTTATCTTCTGGATTCTATACGTATATCGTTGTGTCCTCGATTGTGGTATTAATCGTTTTATCAATTTTCATAGCCAAACAAATTAGGACCGAAATGAGTAATTTAAGCCGATTGCAAGAGTAATACATATAGCATTAAACCTATTTATGTAGTATGGTTTCGAATTGATGAACCCTCATAAGTTCGATAGTGAAAAATTGGATAAAAGAAAAGTGACCGTCCATTCATTATAGTATCCCTAAAAGTAGCTTTGTTTACAGGGTCTAAATAGGTACTTTTAGGGATTCAATACAATTTGTTTGAATCCACTTAAAAAACTTTTTCAACAAACGGCTATTTACGGGCTGGCGACCGTGTTGCCAAGGATGCTCAATGTCATATTAGTGCCAATTTATACAGCGGTAATGCTTCCTGGGTCTTATGGGGAAGTTATAGTCATATTTGCCTATTTTGCTATTTTTAATGTATTCTTGGCTTATGGAATGGAGACAACATTCTTTCGTTTCTATAAGGAAGCGGATCAGCGAAAGAAAGTAGTCACAACGTCCTTACTTTCCATTCTAGCTACTACTTTATCCTTTCTGATTATAGGAGTTATTTTTAAGGAAACTTTGTCCCACCTGCTGGAGATTAAACCAAAGTATCTTAGCTATGTATTCGGCATTCTTACCTTAGATGCTTTGGTAATTATACCTTTTGCTTGGTTACGGGCTAATGAAAAGCCTATGCGCTACGCTATTGTTAAAATAGCAAACGTGGTAATGAACCTCGGACTAACGGTTTTCTTTTTGATTCTTTTACCCGACCTAGTTTCGCCAGAAGGAACAGGAGTGATTAGCGCTATGTATATCGAAAATTTTGAAATTTCATATATACTGATAGCCAATCTCATAGCAAGTGGTGCAACGTTTTTATTGATGCTCAGGGTATATATGAGACGCCCATATGTATTCGATGCTGATCTTTGGAAAAAAATGATGTGTTATGCTATGCCAATTCTAATAGCAGGTGTAGCTTTTACAGTAAATGAAGTTTTGGATAAGATTTTGTTGGAACGCTTACTACCTGATGACATTGCCAGCGCGGAAGTAGGTAAATATGGAGCCTGTATTAAACTTGCTGTTTTTATGACCTTGTTTGCTACCGCATTTAGAATGGGGATAGAACCCTTTTTCTTTAGTCACTCAGAGACTAAAAACCCTCAAAAAGCGTATGCTCAAATCATGAATTATTTTGTGGTACTGGGGAGTATTATTTTATTGGCAGTAGTGGTGTTTGCAGATGTATTAAAACAACTTTTTGTCAGAAATGAAGCGTATTGGGATGCCATGCCTGCGGTGCCCATTATTTTATTGGCTAGCTTTTTCTTAGGAATCTATCATAACCTGTCTGTATGGTACAAAGTTACTGACCGCACAAAGTTTGGGGCGTATATTTCAATGATTGGAGCAGTGCTTACCATCATCATCAACTTTGCCCTTATACAGTATTTTAGCTATATGGCTTCGGCTGTCGCAACATTAGTAGCTTATGGCACTATGATGTTGCTTTCTTTTTATTTTGGCCGTATGTATTACCCTATTCCTTATAATTTTAGAAAAATTGGTTTTTATTTAGGAGTATCAATCCTTTTTTCAATCCTGTCGTTTTATATTTTTGATAGGAATTTGATAATAGGCAGTATACTGCTGCTGATTTTTCTTGTACTGACTTATAAACTGGAGGTGGATAACCTTAAAAAAGTATTTTTAAAATAGATGAAAATCAAAATAATAAATAAATCAGACCACGAAATGCCGCATTACGAAACAGGAGCATCCGCAGGGATGGATTTGCGCGCCAACATAGCTGAGCCCGTTACATTGGCACCCCTTGCAAGAACTATAATTAAAACAGGACTTTTTATGGAGCTTCCAGTGGGTTACGAGGCACAAGTACGACCTAGAAGCGGACTGGCAGCAAAAAAAGGGATTACAGTGTTGAACGCGCCAGGCACGATTGATGCGGATTATAGAGGTGAAGTAGGCGTTATTTTGGTAAACCTTTCCAATCAAGCTTTTGTAATTGAGAACGGGGAACGTATTGCACAAATGGTCATTGCAAAGCACGAGCGAGCGGAGTGGGAGCAAGTTGAACTATTATCTGACACCGTAAGGGGAGATGGTGGTTTTGGAAGTACAGGGGTAAAATAGTCCGTAACCATTTCGTAACTGCAGGCAGGCCTAAAGGTGAATTGACACATAGCATGAAAAAGGATAATTTTCTTGGTTTTATACTGGTTTTGGGATTGAGCATGATTCCAATGAATAGTTATGCCCAAGAAGAGCAGGAAATACAGGTAGAAGAAAGTTCCGAGGTCTTTCTTGAGGAATATTCTGATGAATTTCAGGAGAGTTTCTTTGAAGGACTCAAACAAAAGGGCATTCAGAACTACGATAGGGCCATCAATTTTTTATTGGAATGCAAACGCCTACAGCCCGATAAAGAGGTCGTGAGCCATGAGTTAGCCAAGGTGTATTTTTTAGACAAGAACTACATACAATCAAAGGCCTATGGCATAGCAGCAGTTTCGGCGGTTCCAGAAAATTACTGGTATCTGAACACCTTAATGACAACCGTAAAAATGCAAGGAAACGATATTGCTGCGGTAGCCGATAATATTCCAATGGAGAATAGTAGCCTACAGGAGAACTTAGCGAGAATATACTACAATCAGGATAAATATGAAGAAGCTTTGGCCTTGTTAAAACCTTTAAAAAAGTCTAAAAATACCATGGTGTTGGAACAAAATATAAAGGATGCATTAGCAAAAGAGGAAAAAAGCAGCAAAAGTATATCTTTCATCACAACGGCTGTAAATATGGACAGAAGTGATTTAGAAAGATATAAGTCAAGAATAGGCGGTCTACTTATGATACCATCTGATAATCCTATATTGTTACAGGTTTCAGAAGAGGCGCTTGAAAATTACCCGGCACAGCCTTATTTTTATTATGCTAATGGCTATGCTTTAAATAAAAAGGAAAAACACAGAGAAGCTATTGAAATTTTGGAAACAGCCTTGGATTATATGGTCGGTGATATTTCTCTAGCGAATAAGATTTATACAGAGCTCTCCACAGCATATAACGCAATATCAAACCCTTCTAAGGCAAATATGTACCTTCGTAAGGTAAAACCCGGATTTTAATTATGGCAAGCAGTTTAACTCAGCATCTAAAGGGATGCGCTTACGTGCTTTTAACCCTTTTGGTATTCTCTTGTAAAGGTGCCAAAGTGCTAAGCTATGGCAGCATAGATGAACGTTTATCTGCAAAATCGGTCATTAAGACGCATTACCAGAATAAGACCAATTTTAAGACGCTACGAGGAAAGGTGAAAATTGACTATTCCAATGGTGAGGAAGGCCAAAGTTTTACGGTTAGCTTACGGATAGAAAAGGATAAAGGTATTTGGATGAGCGCCCCCTTGGGAATAGTAAAAGCCTATATTACACCAGACAGGGTTTCCTTTTATAATAAATTACAAAACGATTATTTTGATGGGAATTTTTCATACCTCAGTCAGCTTTTGGGTACGGAGGTAGATTTCAATAGTTTACAAAACCTGCTCTTAGGTGAGGCTATCTTCGATTTAAAAAAGGACAAATACGGAATCACTACAACAGACAATAATTATAGACTTACCCCCAAAATAGCGAGAGAACTATTTAAAGTGCTTTTTCAAATAGAGCCAAACAACTTTAAAATGGCTACACAGCAAGTATCCCAACCCACAAAAGGAAGGCTCCTTCAAATCAACTATAAAAACTATCAAACCGTAGGCCCAACCGTTTGGCCAAATGTAATATCTATTAGTGCGGTAGATGGGACTATGGAAAATAAAATAATTTTGGAGTATAGGAATTTAGAATTGAACCAAAAGCTTAATTTTCCTTATACAATCCCAAAGGGATACAAAGAAATCGTACTAGAATAAAATGGGTCTTAAAACAGGGTTGCGATTGGTTTTTATATTGCTTTTGACCGTTATGGTCCAGACCGCGCGTGGTCAGACTACAGAACAAAAAGCACTTGAGGAGAAGCGCGAAAAATTACAACAAGAAATAAGAGATATTAACCGCTTGCTTTTTGCCGAGAAGAAGGAAAAGGGAAATGTGCTAGACCAAATGGAGGCACTGGATAAAAAAATTATCGTACGTCAAGAGTTGATACGGGTTACCAATCAGCAATCCAACCTACTCAACCGGCAAATAAATACGAATATCAGGAATATAGGAAAGCTCAAGAGTGAACTCGGACAAGTAAAGGACGAGTACGCCACCATGGTACAAAAATCCTATCAGAACAAATCGAAACAGAACAGATTGATGTTTTTGCTATCCTCAGAGAGTTTTTTCCAAGCCTTTAAAAGGCTTCAGTATATGAAGCAGTACAGAGACTACAGAAGGGAGCAGGGAGAACAAATAGTTATTAAAACGGACGAATTAGCACGTTTAAATAGCGATTTGAACGAGGAACGCAAGGTCAAAGAAGTTTTGTTGGTGCAAAACCGAAAAGCCAAGGATGCCCTATTTGGTGAAATCCAAGATCAGAAAGCCTTATTGGGAACCATACGTAAGAACCAGAGTAAGTACTCTACTGCCATAGATAAAAAGAAGAGGGAGGCTAAGAAGATAGATAGGCAGATAGAAAAACTGATACGTAACGCCATTGCCGCATCCAACAAAAAAGCAGGGATAAAAACCACTAAAAGTTCTAGCAGTAAGTTTCTGTTAACGCCCGAAGCAACGGTGATAGCCAATAACTTTTCGGCCAATAAGGGTAAGCTTATCTGGCCTGTAGAAAAGGGTATAAAAAGTCAGGGTTTTGGTATTTATAAAGACCCTATTTATCCAGGAATCAAGCATGAGAGCAATGGTGTGATTATCGCTACGGATTCCGGTGCTAAAGCGAGGGCAATTTTTGAAGGCGAGGTTATCGCTATTCTTTCTGTCCCTGGCGGAAAAAGAGGGGTGCAGATTAAGCATGGTAATTTTATCAGCACGTATTATAATTTGGATCAGCTCTTCGTTAAAAATGGAGACAAAGTAGCTATCAAGGAAGAATTAGGAACCGTTTATACCAATGCATTCAACGGTCAGACCCGATTAAAGTTTTATTTGTATCAGAACACATCAAAATTGAACCCGGAAGAATGGGTATATCAATTATAAAATAGTGTTATGCACCCACCTGTAATAACAGAAATAAAAGGAGGGCTCACCCTTGGTAACGCGATGTAAATGCCCTATTTGGGCCTTGGCACGTATCCATCCAATAATAACTTAAATAAGGTTGTAGAAGCTGTTAAAGCGGCATTGGACTTTGGCTATAGGCATATAGATGTAAGAATGAAAATAGAATAGGTATTACAGAAAGCGATGTTCCAAGAGAAGCAGTTTTTGTTGTTTCTAAAGTTTGAAATGGAGACAAAGGATATGATTATAACACACAGTCGTTTCAGGATCGTTTGGGACGCTTGCAACTGGATTACCTAGATATGTTTTGGTGCACTGGTCTGTAAAAGGCAAAGACACTTGGAAGGCTTTGGGATTGTTGTATGAAGAAAAAAAGCTAAGTTCGATAGGGGTAAGTAATTTTCTTCAGCATCATTTGGAAGATGTAATGACCGAACCCAAAATAGTATCTATGGTTAATCAGATGGAATTTTATGCCTTCCTGGTTTAACCGTTTTTAATAAAGTTCTGTAAGGAAAATGACATACAGTATGAAGCTTGGTCTCCGTTCATGGTAGGTAAGGTGTTTGCCTTGGACTTTTATAAGGTATTGGCTAAGAAACACGATACACCCATTCCCCTATTCATACTCTGCCGGAACCTTTAAAAAGGGGTGGCAACCATACCAAAATCAGCGTATAGTCATCGTATCGTTTCCAATGCCGATAGCTTTGGTTTTGAATTATCTACTGCCAATTTTGTTTGTTGGGATAGTTTAGACCGCCATGAGTACTCAGGTCCCTATCCCGACTATTTTTATTTTAAGAACCCATAAACAAAGCCTTTAACTCCGTAGCCTCATCTGGTTTCATTTTACCTGCGAGTACTAAACTGAGCTGTTTTCTGCGCAAGGCTCCTGCAAAGCGTTCTTTTTCCAAATCGGTTTTTGGGAATAACTGAGGTACTTCTGTAGGTTTTCCTGTTTCATCTACGGCCACAAAAGTATAAATAGCTTCGTTTGCTTTTGTTCTCTCACCACTAAAACGATCTTCCATCCATACATCGATATAAACTTCCATAGATGTCTTGAACGCACGTGAAACTGCCGCTTCAACAGTAACAACGCTACCTACGGGAACTGCTCTGTTAAAAGCAACGTGGTTTACGGAAGCCGTAACCGTAATACGTCTACTATGCCTTCTTGCTGCTATGCTCGCTGCTCGATCCATACGCGCTAAAAGTTCGCCACCAAATAGGTTATTTAAAGGGTTTGTTTCACTGGGGAGCACCATATCCGTCATGGTAGTTCTAGATGCTGAGGGTGATTTTGATTCCATCAAAAAAATAGTTTTCGCAAAGGTACGGGGCTAAAAAAGGATAGGGTGCAGAATTAGAGTTAATTTGGCAAAATTGTCCCAACGCTAAAAAAGGAATTTACGCTAGCATTTAGTGTTATGCAATATCAAGTTACTCTTCAGAGGCTAAGGAGTCTCCTATTTTTCAGAAAGCAACCACGCATCGGAAGATTCCCTTCTTTTAATTGCTCTTAAAGCTTTTAGCGCCTCTTGGGTATTATTACTGCGGTCATAGGTGACCATATGTAGGCCATACGCATTGGTGCCATAATAAGCAGCATTGTAGCCTTTGTTTTGCAAGTTTACTATTTTTCTATCCGCATTGGCTTTTATTCTAAAGGCACCGGCAACAATATGATGTTTTACGGTAGCAACTGTTTTTTCTCGGATGGAAATAGCGTTAATGTTAATGGTAGGAAGTTCTAAGGGGGAGGTATTAAAAAAGGTAGCCTCTTGTATTTGTTTGGTTACTTCTTTTTGAGCGTCTTGGCGCGCAACTTGCTCGTTTAGCAGGCCATTATTGTAAAAATGATATCCTGTAAGTCCGGTTGAAAGAGCCAAGAGAAAAATCGCCGCATATTTAAAATAAGGCCTAAAAAAAACGGTTTCACGCTGTTCCGGACTAATAATAAATGGTATGTTTTCTTCTATGGCGGCTACTTCTTCCTTTAAAATTTCTCGAGTTACGGGTATAGCGTTAAAAGGGGCCAAACCAAAGGAGGAGGTAAGATAATTGACTTCTAAATACGGTTGAAACTGAATTTTACCTTCAGCATTGGTCCATAATAGACCAATGTGTTGTAGGCTTAACTTTTCTCCAGTGGCCAATTGTGCTTTCCATTGCTTGGCTGTTTCCTCTATGCTGGATAAGACCGTTTCAAACGAAGTTTTTTCAGCTTCTGCAATGTGAGAAACTAAAAGTCCGTCGTTAGACGTCAACTGTTGGTTGAAACCAATAGATTTGGTTGGAGCAAAGAAAGTATTGGTGGTATCAGTGATTCGCGCTGAGGTCTTTTGTGTAAGGAAAGCCCCAAATGCTGGGACAGCCACACAGTTATACCTGTAAAGTAATTCGTTGATATAGTGTTCTATTACCATGTAGCAAAAATATCAAAAAAATAAGGGTCATAAAAACCCTACTCCTAACTTTTTATTAACATTAATATTTGTAGTATTTTGCAGTACCTGATGAAAAATATCCAACATACTGCGGATGAGCTCATTGCAATCTTAAGATTGCAACACGTGCCTAATATTGGCGATGTGATTGCAAAACGACTTATTAAGCACTGCGGCAGTCCATCGGCTATTTTTGAAGCTAAACGGAATCACTTATTACAGATTGATGGTATCGGCACCCATACCATTAGACATTTGTTTGATGCTGAACATTTGGAGGCTGCCGAAACGGAGTGTCTGTTTATAACTTCTAATAATGTGGAGTGGACCTATTTCCAAGATGCAGACTTTCCACACTACTTAAAGCACTGTATCGATAGTCCCATATTGCTTTTTAAAAAAGGAAAGATAGCTTTAGAAGGACGAAAAATCATTAGTGTAGTCGGCACTCGAAAAATCACAAGTTATGGTACCGCGTTTTGTGAACGGTTTATTGCAGATATTGCTCCCTTGAACCCTATTATAGTAAGTGGTTTTGCGTATGGCGTAGATATTTGCATACAACGGGAGGCTATAAAACACGGCTTACAGACAATAGGCTGCTTGGCACACGGTTTAAACCAGATATACCCTAAGATACATGCCAAATACCAGGCTGATGTTTGCACTAATGGTGGTTTTTTTACAGAATTCTGGAGTACGAGTAGTCCGGAACGAGGGAACTTTCTAAAAAGAAACCGGATTATTGCCGGTATGAGCGAGGCTACTTTGGTTGTAGAATCGGCCGAAAAGGGTGGAAGCTTAGTCACGGCCGATATTGCTAATAGTTACAATAGGGATGTTTTTGCCGTTCCAGGGCGCACGTCTGATACATATAGTTTGGGTTGTAATAATCTAATTAAGCAGCAAAAAGCACATATACTCACTTCTGCGGCCGATATGATTTATCTGCTGGATTGGGATTTGGAAGAAAAAGAAACAAAGGTGGTGCAAAAACAGTTATTTGTAGATTTGGATGAGACGGAACAGCTCATTTACAAGTACTTACAGAAAAATGGCAAACAATTACTGGACAGTGTTGCCCTATCTTGTAAGATTCCCATTTTTAGAGCTTCATCTACCTTATTGGCTATGGAAATGAAAGGGGTAATTAGGCCTTTACCGGGGAAATTGTTCGAGGCGATTTAGTGTTTTGATTAACTAAGCGGTCTAAAAGCTCTTATTTCTATGCCCTGTTAGAATTCTATTGTGTAGTATAGTCGATTTTTATTTTCGGACGGCTATCTATTTGGTACTTGTGCTATGGATGGAAGTGTCTTGAACCGACCAACAGGTTTAATTCGTTTTTGCTTAATGCTGCTGTCAGTCATCAGATTCGTTAGCGTAGTTTGAACTGACGTTAGAGATAAGCTAGACCTATTTACTTCGAACTTCTGAAAAGCGTAGCTATTTTTAAATTTGGTTTATACAGGTAGATATCATAGGCAAGTACTACGATGTGTTTGTTTGAAAGCGCGGCAGGGATAAAAACAGCTACATTAAATACCATTTTTTAGATTTTAACTACTTTCGTAGCAAATAAAATATTTTGATGAAGAAATCTATCGTAGTTATAGCTACATTACTCTTTGGCGTTGCAAGTTACGGCCAAAAGAAGAAAGACTTGATTAAGGAAGTAGTGCTGTTAAAGGCACAAGCTGTTGAAATGAAGGCCCAATTGAACGACACAGCGAAAGCAAAAGAGTTGAACCTACAGGACAGCCTGCAAAAGTTTAGCTATGCCTTTGGTACGAGTATAGGAAATAACCTAAAGGTCGTAGGTTTTGATTCACTATCCTACAATGCCTTTTCCATGGCATTAGAAGATGCCTTGAAGGGCGAAGAAAAGATACCGGTTCAAGAGGCGCAAATGCTTATAAAGAGCACTATTCAAGGAAAGCAGGAAGAAATAGCCAAAGAGCAAAGTGCGGAAGGCGAACGTTTCTTGGTAGAGAATGGAAAAAGACCCGAAGTAGTTACTACCGAAAGCGGGCTGCAATATGAAATTATAAACAAAGGCGATGGTGCCATTCCTACAGCAACGGACAAGGTAAAAGTGCATTACACAGGAACACTCATCGAAGGGACGGTATTTGACAGTTCCATAGAGCGAGGCGAACCCACTAGTTTTGGAGTTTCACAGGTTATTAGTGGCTGGACGGAAGCTTTGCTGCTTATGCCCGTCGGTTCTAAATGGAATGTATTTATACCTCAGGGCTTAGCCTACGGCCCAAGAGGTGCCGGCGGCGGTGAAATTCCTCCTTATGCGGCATTGATTTTTCAGATGGAATTATTGGCTATTGAGGAATAGACGGTACTAATACCCTAACTTCTCTCTAACGCGTTCCAAAACGCCATCGGCCACTTTCCTAGCTTTTTCAGCACCTAAAGCCAAGGCTTCATCTACTTCGTTCAAATGGTTCATGTAGTATTCAAACTTTTCACGGGGTTCTTCAAATTTGTTTTGGATGACCTCGTATAAGGCTTGTTTGGCGTGCCCATAACCGTAATTTCCAGCCAAGTAGTTGGCACTCATGTCTTCTATCTGTGGCTGTGACGCCAATAATTTATAAAGCGCAAATACGTTGTCCGTACTTGGGTCTTTTGGGTCTTCCATAGGCGTACTATTGGTTTGTATGCCCATGATCTGTTTCCGTAGTTTTTTATCGGTCTGAAAAAGATTTATTAGATTTCCCTTGCTCTTACTCATTTTTGCCCCATCTGTTCCTGGGATGTACATGGTATCTTCTTGTACTTTTCCGTCAGGTAATACAAAGGTATCACCCAATTGTGCATGGAAACGGGAAGCTACATCACGGGTCATTTCTATATGTTGCATTTGGTCTTTTCCTACGGGCACAATGTTTGCATCGTACAAAAGAATATCCGCTGCCATGAGCATAGGGTAGGTAAAGAGTCCGGCATTTACATCTTCCAAACGATCAGACTTATCCTTAAAGGAATGTGCAAGAGTAAGGCGTTGGTAGGGGAAAAAGCAGCTGAGGTACCAAGATAGTTCCGTTACTTGAGGAACATCACTTTGTCTATAGAAAACTGTTTTATCTAGATCTAATCCAAAGGCCAGCCATGTAGCGGCGGTGGCGTAGGTGTTATTTCTAAGTTCAGCCCCATCTTTTATTTGAGTAAGGGAATGCATATCTGCAATAAACAGAAAGGATTCGTTTTTTGGGTTTTGCGCCATTTCTATGGCGGGGATAATAGCACCTAGGATGTTTCCTAAATGTGGGGTTCCTGTGCTTTGGATACCGGTTAATATTCTAGCCATTTGCTTTTATGATAAGGAAGCAAAGGTAAAACAAATCAAAAAATAAGAACCGAAATACCTATTTTTGATTCATGCTCAAAATGATTAGGCGCATTGGCCATGTGTTATACCGTGTTTGGTTTTATATTATGGTGGCCTTACCCATACTCCTTTTTTTTCCATTACTGTTGCTGTTTGCTTCTAAGGAGGTTTGGTATCCTCAATTTTTTTGGATGGCACGTAATATATGGGCCAAACCTATCCTGTATGGCATGGGCTGTCCACCAAAAGTGATATATGAGCAACGTTTGGTTAAAGAGGAGAGTTACATGTTGGTCGCCAATCATACCAGTATGTTGGATATTATGCTAATGCTCTATGTGAGTAAAAATCCTTTTGTATTCGTAGGTAAAAAGGAATTAGTTAAAATACCCTTATTTGGTTTTTTCTATAAACGGGTTTGTATTTTGGTAGATAGGGAAGATACCCGTAGTAGAACAGCAGTTTATCGTAGGGCACAGAAAAGACTCAATCAAGGGCTAAGTATCTGTATTTTTCCAGAAGGAGGTGTGCCAGAAGAACATATTTTACTAGATAAATTTAAAGACGGCGCTTTTAGAATGGCAATTAGTCATAACATAGCGGTAGTACCTATAACATTTTACGACAATAAAAGAAGATTCTCTTTTACGTTCTTTAGCGGAGGACCGGGAATTAGTCGCGCCAAAGTACATGAGTTTTTTGAAACGGGTATTTTGGCCCAAGACGATACATCTACCTTACGGGAGGAAGTAAGAAATGTAATTTTATCCGATTTAACCTCAAGGGTTAAAACTTAAAGCGAAGTCCGCTGTAAACACCCAAGGCATAAGGGTTAAACGTACCATCTGTTTCCGAAAAGGTATTTAGCTGATATTTGAATACAGGTTCAATATTCAATTGAATATTACGTGAAAATTTATAGTTAACGCCAAGCCCAAAATTTGCACTGAAATTAAGGTCGTTCAGGTTATTTGCATCGCCCATTTCTGTAGTCAGGTCTCCAGAAGTCAGCGCCACTGAGTTGTCTACCAAAAACAACGAACTTACTCCACCAATGACATTTAATCCGAACTTTTTGTCTATAAGGGCGTAATTTAATTCTAAGGGAATTTCTAAATAACCCATTTGCTGGGTCATGACACCTTCTCTTTCTGCATTTTGAGCAGAAACATCTAATGAATTTATGAGGGCTTGTTCAAGCGCGCTCCCGCCTGGTTTGCTGGAGACAACCAAATTTTTAGAGGTGACCCTATAGTTTATATTATCTATTTGCCCGTTTGTAGAGGCTATAGGAGAAGATGAAAAGGCAATATCATTAGTGTCATAACCAAAGTCTACCTTATGGATTCCAGATCGAACCGTAAGTTTAGGACTTATTTCGTAACCGACGGATAATCCATAACTCATATTGATGTTGCCTGACTTGGAATTTGGCACAAATATGGAGTGCACGGAGGAACCTTCACCTATGGCATTAAAGTAAACAGGAGCTATACTAGGCCCAGCTGACCATTTATTAGTGGATGTTTTGGCAACAGCTTCTTCTTCCTTTATTTCTATTTCGTCAAAAATAGATTTTTTATTAGCAGAATTTAGACTGTCTTTCTGAAGCATAACTTGATTTGCTGTTACTTGCGAATCTTTGCTCGTAGCACCTGTTTTTTCTACCACATCGGAATCTATTAACCCGTTTGTAGTTGTTGTTTTCTTTGCTTTTTCAGTATTGTTATCAGCTATCGCTGTTTCCTTGTTTTCTCTTACTACTTTTTCAACCACCTGAGAATTTTGCGCCGTATTTGTTTCTTTGGTTGTTTCCTTAAGGAGCTCCTGTGTTTCAGTAATAGCAATGTCGGTTTTCAGTTTTGTTTTGTTGATATCCTGATATCCTTCGTTTTTTAGCCTAATGCTATTTTGACCTTTTGTGTTTTGCGTTTGTACAACAGCCTCTCTTTCTTTGGACCAATCGCTTTCAATCTCCTTATTTTTTTGATGGTTTCCGTTTGGGGAATCTTCTGAAGACTTGTTTTGAACGCCTCCCAAAGTAACAACCGGCACTTCAGTTTCTTCTAAAATGGTTTCGGTTTTGTTGTCTGTGGCCACTTCAATAGCATCTTCGTTATTTTGGTCTATTTCTAAAATATTAGGAGCATCGTTTAAATTTATAATAGGGTCTGAGTTCTTCTGCTTTATGTCTGTTATAATTTGCTCTGTAGGGGTGTTTTGATTGAAGGGATTAAAAATAAGTAATCCAACCAACAATGCTGCGGCAATACCACCAAGAGACCACCATAAGGGCAGTACTCGTTTCTTGTTCTTTTTATCCAGCGAAGTTTCAATAGAAGCCCAGACCGTGTCGTCGGGAGCTTCCTTGAAATCCGAGAGGGTGTCTCGGAACAGTTCGTCTAATTTCTTTTTATTCATCTTTTTAAGACTTATTTTATTATGATGCCTGAGAATCAAAAATAATTCCCCACCATAACGGCTATGCCTATAATGGTTTGTAGAACCTTTGTTTCAATTTTTTCTTTTAAAAGTATTCGTGCACGTGCAAGATTGGATTTTGACGTCCCTTCGGTTGTACCTAATAATTCTCCAATTTCCTTGTGTGTATGGCCATCCAATACATAAAGGTTAAAAGTTGCTCTGTATTTGTTCGGAAGTTCTTTAATATATCCCAAAAGGGTCTGTAAAGAAAGATCGTTGTCCTGGGTCTCTATCGTTACCTCTTCTTCCGTGTTTTCGTTTACGACACCTAGATGCTCTTCTTTTCTATATTTTTGTAATACCGTATTTACGGTTATACGTTTCATCCATCCTTCAAAAGAGCCTTTAGAAGTAAACTGACCTATTTTTTCATAAATGATCATAAAACTATCGTGTAAACTGTCTTCTGCTTCTGTTTTGTTTCTGGAATATTTAACGCAAATGCCATAGAGTACCCCAGAATAGCTACGATACAGTTGCTCCTGCGCCCTGCGGTCGCCTTTTTTACAATGCAGTATGAGTTCGTCTTGACTCAATTAATATGGTTGGTTTTAGGCGTTTTAGTTTACAGGCACAACAATCTCTAGGTATTCATATTCGCCCTCACTATTTTCCCCTTGGTAAAATTTAAAGATGTAAGGCTGGTCATGGATAACGATAAAATTGAAAGAAGCTTGTGCTTCAATTGTTTCTTCCGTACAGCCTATTTGATCTGTTCTCACAGAACCAATCGCAACTACGTTCCTTATAGTTGTGTCTTCTTGGGTTACTTCAAACCCATCAAAAAGGGAGCAGTTGTTGGGTAAGGTATAATTTACTACAACCTCATAGGTTTCATTAAGTTCAAAGGACTGTGGTAGGTCTGCTCTATTTATCCTAAGAGCGGTAAAATGAAAATTTGGACCATCATCATCTAGCGTACAACCCCCTAGAAAGACCCCTGTACAAAACAGCAGGAATATTAATTTTTTCCTCATCATAGCACTTTGTTTTTAGTCTTAAGATGAAAATAGTCCGCAAGGGTTGCGTAAAAGATTGAAAAATCACGAAATCATAGCTTTTAACTAAGAGTTTATAGCTTTTATGGCTTCACGGATTTTCCCATCTAGTTCTTCAAAAAGCTCTGGGTTATCAAGTAGTAGTGTTTTTACTGCATCTCTACCCTGGCCAAGTTTGGTATCCCCGTAACTAAACCAAGAACCAGCTTTTTTAACGATTTCATATTCAACGCCAAGGTCAACAATTTCGCCTACTTTAGATATTCCCACGCCATACATGATATCAAATTCTGTGGTACGAAAAGGTGGAGCTACTTTGTTTTTTACAACTTTAACTCTTGTTTTATTTCCCTGTACGTTACCATCTGTATCTTTTATCTGTGTAGATCTTCTTATGTCCAGCCTTACAGAAGCATAGAATTTAAGGGCGTTTCCACCGGTGGTAGTTTCGGGGTTACCGAACATAACACCAATTTTTTCCCGTAACTGGTTAATGAAAATAACAGTACAGCCTGTCTTACTTATAGAACCCGTAAGTTTTCTTAAGGCTTGTGACATTAATCGTGCGTGTAATCCCATTTTAGAATCACCCATTTCACCTTCAATTTCACTTTTTGGTGTTAATGCGGCAACAGAATCTATTACAACAATATCTATAGCTCCAGAACGTATCAGGTTATCTGCAATCTCCAGTCCCTGCTCTCCGTTATCAGGTTGTGATATAATAAGGTTATCGATATCTACCCCTAATTTTTCTGCATAAAAACGATCAAAGGCATGTTCCGCATCAATAAATGCTGCAATACCTCCGTTTTTCTGAGCTTCTGCAATTGCGTGTAAAGTTAAGGTTGTCTTACCCGATGATTCTGGACCGTAGATTTCCACAACTCTTCCACGAGGATATCCGCCTACACCCAAAGCAATGTCAAGCCCCAATGAACCGGAAGGAATCACCTCTACATCGGCAACAACGCTATCTCCCATTTTCATGACAGCACCTTTTCCATAGGTTTTGTCCATTTTATCAAGGGTTAGTTTAAGGGCTTTTAATTTTGCTTCTTTCTCGGAACTCATAGTCTGTTTATTTTAATATTTTTAATGCCAATTGGCATAAAGGATTGGAGTTTTGTTGAATTCTCCATCTAGGCGCATAAAGTTTGATGTTTGTTCCAATTGATATGGCCTAGGAACATAAATTTTTTTATGCAACGCTAAATTAGCATTTCTTTTTTTTAAATGATTGTTGTGAGGTCAAATTTGTTACAATTATAAAGAGGACCGTAATCATAATGGCTCAGAAATGGAAATCCCTTTAACCTTACTTTAGAGGCTACTGAAGAATAGTTTTGATATTTTAACCGAACTTTTTTCATAATTGTTTAGCACGCTGTTGTTGTAAAAATGAAATAAATAGACAATCCTACGCAACCATTTTATAAAATGGGTATCTTAAAAGTATACTAAAGATTAATAGGATTGGTTCTGTTGTTTTAGCGACAGATATTTGGTGGCTATCTCCTTTTAAGTACACGGAAATATTGCTATGAAGAGGAAAAAATGGAATAGTCAATAAAGAGTCTTGGGAAACCGAGACTCTTTTTGGTTTTATAGCCTATGGTCTCTCACAGAATCGGTATTTAATTTCAATAAGTAGTACCTTTACACTTGTAATAATTCTTTAACTTAAAATTGGTATAGCATGCATCTGTACAATACATTAAGCGCGAAGGAAAGAGCTGCTTTAATTAAAGAAGCCGGCAAAGAACGTTTAACAATCTCTTTCTACCAGTACGCACACATAGTCAATACCTCCATTTTTAGAAATCATTTATTTATCCATTGGGATGCACTAGGAGTGTTGGGTCGGATATACGTTGCACATGAAGGCATCAATGCGCAGTTATCCGTTTCTGCCGAGAATTTTGATGATTTTCAAGCGCATTTGGACTGTATTTCTTTTTTGAAAGGGGTACGACTTAATATTGCCATTGAGCAGGACAATATGTCTTTTTTAAAGCTGAAGGTAAAAGTGCGACATAAGATTGTTGCCGATGGTCTTAACGATTCTTCTTTTGATGTAACCAATAAAGGGGTTCACGTTAATGCAATGGAGTTCAATGCACTTATAGAAGATCCGGATACGGTTTTAGTGGATATGCGAAACCATTACGAAAGTGAGATAGGACATTTTAAAAATGCGATTACACCAGATGTAGATACGTTTCGGGATTCTTTGGATATTATAGAAAAGGATTTAGCGTATCATAAAGAGGACAAAAAATTAGTTATGTACTGTACTGGAGGCATACGATGCGAAAAAGCCAGTGCGTATTACAAACATAAAGGGTTTAAACAGGTATATCAATTAGAAGGTGGAATTATAGAATATGCCAAACAGGTAGAAAACCAGGAGTTAGAAAATAAGTTCAAAGGCAAGAATTTTGTCTTTGACCACCGCCGTGGAGAGCGAATCTCTGAAGATGTGATAGCTACTTGCCATCAGTGCGGGCAAGCGTGTGATGAGCATGTGAATTGCGCCAACGAAGCCTGCCACTTGTTATTTATACAGTGTGAGGCCTGTGGGGGGGAAATGAACTATTGTTGTTCGGATACGTGCAAGAAAGTACATGAATTGCCTTTTGAAGAGCAGAAGGCGCTACGCAGAGGAAAAACAGTAAGCAATAAGATATTCAAGAAAGGCCGTTCCGAGGTTTTGAAGTTTAAGAAGTAGTTTTTTACTACACACTATTTCCAGCACATTCTTTTTTTATTGTCTTTACAAGGAGGAACTACGAAGAGATTTGGTTACTTGGTGTTAGGAAGATTAATCGGTCTTTCAATTAAGTTTCAAAATATTGCCTTGGCCATGTAAGGCATGGCGAAAATGTCTTTTGGAAATAGCAACAAAAGCAGTGAAAGATTTGCGCTGGTTTTTATTTTTTTACTACATAAAACTAAGTTCTATACTGCATCTTCCTTTTACTTCACATCAAAAAAATAGTATATTTACCATTAAGATTTAGTTTTTTACGAACCTTAATCCAAAAAATAAGTCGTTTTTTGGAGTCAATATATATATAATATGGGGTGTAGCAGTTGTTCTACCGGTACGGATGGACAACCTAAGGGTTGCAAGAATAATGGTACTTGCGGTACGGATGGTTGCAATAAATTAACAGTTTTTGATTGGCTTTCAAATATGGCACTTCCCAATGGGGAAAAGCCTTTTGACTTTGTAGAAGTCCGATTTAAGAATAGCAGAAAGGAATTTTTCCAAAACACAGAAAATCTATCACTTTCAATTGGAGATATTGTTGCCTCGCAGGCAACTTCAGGCCATGATATTGGTATGGTTACCTTAACTGGAGAATTGGTTCGGGTTCAGATGAAGCGCAAAAAGGAAGATTTTAAAAAGGAAGATTTCCCAAAAATCTACAGAAAAGCCTCCCAAAAAGATATTGATATTTGGCAGAAATGCAGGGACAGGGAAGATGAAATCAAAAAACGCTCCCGTGAAATTGCTATTATTCTGCAACTTCAAATGAAGATTTCCGATGTGGAGTTTCAAGGTGATGGTTCTAAAGCTACATTTTATTATACGGCAGAAGACCGCGTAGACTTTAGACAACTTATCAAGGATATGGCCAAGGCCTTTGGTATCCGAATAGAAATGCGTCAAATTGGGTACAGACAAGAGGCGCAGCGTTTAGGCGGTATCGGTTCTTGTGGAAGGGAACTTTGTTGCTCCACTTGGCTTACGGATTTTAGATCGGTAAGTACCTCTGCAGCTCGGTACCAACAACTGTCCCTTAATCCTCAAAAATTAGCCGGGCAATGCGGAAAACTCAAGTGTTGTTTAAACTATGAATTAGATGTTTATTTAGATGCTTTAAAAGATTTTCCATCGCAAGAAACCAAGCTTTTTACAGAAAAAGGGCTGGCTTTTTGCCAAAAAACAGATATTTTTAAGGAGCAGCTATGGTTTTCTTATAAAGATGAGCCTGCCAACTGGCATGTGCTCTCTAAAGATCAGGTCAATGAGATTTTAGAGAAAAATAAGAACAAGGAAAAAGTGGCCAGTCTAGAAGCTTATGCGGTAGATAATATTATCGAGGAAAAAGTAGTGTTCGAAAATGTTGTTGGTCAAGATAGTCTAACTCGTTTTGATAAGCCTAAGAGCAGTAAAAACAGCCGTAACAGAAACAGAAACAAAGGTAAGCGCACTGTCAACACTGAGAATAGCAACGCTAGACCTAGCAATAGCAACAATAATAGCAAGAGAAATAGCAATAACAGAAAAGGGAAGCCAAATAATGCGTAATCTCAGCTGTCTTTTCATGCTAGGCATTATGGTGATTTCCTGTAATACCGATATAGTCTTTTCGGAATACAAAAGCGTTAATGGCGCAGTGTGGAACAAGGATGATGTTAAGGAATTTACTTTTTCTGAGATGGATTCGATTCAAGAATACCAAATGTTCATTAACGTAAGGAACGACCAAAATTTCCGGTACAGTAATCTTTTTTTAATAGCCTCGCTCAATACTCCAGAAGGAGAAGTAATACAAGACACCCTAGAATATGCCATGGCCTTGCCGGATGGTACCTGGTTGGGAAAGGGAAGTGGTAGTATTAAAGAGAATAAATTATGGTACAAGGAAAACATCGTTTTTCCTACTTCTGGCGTATATACCTTAGAGGTCTCACATGCAATGCGTAAGAATGGCAAGGTTTCAGGTGTTATTGGATTGGAAGGTATTACCGATGTGGGCATAGAAATAACAAAAACGAACCCCTAGTTTAATGGCAAAAACGGTTAAAAAGAAGAAATCTCAAGGGTTTTTTGAATACATTAAATGGTTTTGGATACTTTTTGTTTCCAGTATTGCGCTCTTTGCATTACTTTTTTTGTCTACCTCTTGGGGCGTGTTCGGCGATTTACCACCCTATGAGTATCTAGAGAATCCACAGACTAATTTGGCATCTCAAATAGTTTCCTCCGACGGAAAACTTTTGGGAAAATTCTATTTGGACGATAACAGAACCGATGTAAGCTATGAAGACTTGCCAGAAAGCTTAATTAACACTCTTATCGCAAGTGAGGATATTCGTTTTAGGAACCATTCAGGAATAGATGCAAGAGGTACGCTTAGGGCTGCCTTTTTCTTAGGAAACCGTGGAGGTGCAAGTACCATTACCCAACAACTAGCGCGCCAACTATTTGTGGGCGTAAGGTCTAGGAATAAGTTGGAGACCATTCAGCAAAAACTAAAGGAATGGGTTTTAGCCATACGCTTGGAACGCAGCTACACCAAGGAAGAAATCATAAGTATGTATTTGAATATCTATGATTTTGGGAACAACGCTGACGGTATTCGTTCCGCATCCCGAATTTATTTTGGCAAAGAACCAAAAGACCTAAAAGTTGAGGAATCTGCTATGCTGGTGGGGATGCTTCAAAATTCATCACTTTTTAATCCCTTACGCCGAGAGGAGATTACGCTGAAAAAACGTAATATAGTATTGGGCCAGCTGGCTCGATACGACTATATTACCGAGATAGAAAAAGATTCGTTACAAGCTCTAAGAATGGATATCAACTTTAATCCTGAGAGCCACCGTGAAGGCTTAGCTACTTATTTTAGAATGTATTTGCAGCGTTTTATGAAAGGTTGGATAGAGAAAAATCCTAAGCCGGCTATGGAAGGGGAACGTGATCGTTATAATTTGTACCTAGACGGATTAAAAATCTATACTACGATTGACTCTAGAATGCAGCAAAATGCTGAGGATGCCGTTTCCCAGCACATGGAACGCTTACAGACCGAGTTTTTTAGTCAGAATACATTAGATAAGAATCCTAGCGCACCATTTTTAGACCTTACCACAGACGAAACTGACCGAATTATGGAAAGAGCCATCAAGACTTCAGAAAGATGGCGAAAGATGAAAGGTGCAGGAAGATCCGAAAAGGAAATTCGGGAGTCGTTTACCAAAAAGACAGAAATGACCGTTTTTGACTGGAAGAGCGAAACTCAAGAAAAGGATACCATACTTACTCCTATAGATTCTATTAGGTACTACAAAACATTTCTAAGAGCATCTATGATGTCTATGGAACCGCAATCTGGCCATGTAAAAGCATGGGTGGGGGGTATAGATTACAAACATTTTCAATATGATAATGTGATACAAGGATCACGACAAGCGGGATCTACCTTTAAACCATTTGTTTATGCTGCAGCTATAGATCAATTGCGATTATCACCCTGCGAAACTTTGCCTGATATACTGTATTGTATTGAGCCAGGAAAGCATGGTAATATGGAAGCTTGGTGCCCAGGTAATTCAGATTTTAAATTTTCTGGAAAAGACATGACACTAAAGTATGCGCTAGCCAATTCTGTGAATTCTGTTACGGCACGGCTAATAGATATGGTGGGACCGAAGTCGGTCGTATCTATTGTAAAGAACTTAGGCTTTACCGGTGATATCTTAGCGGTTCCTGCCATTGCCTTGGGAACAGAGGGAGTAAATGTATATGAAATGGTCGGCGCCTATGGTGCCTTTGCCAATCAGGGTGTTTATGTGAAACCGGTAATGGTTACCCGTATAGAGGATAAGAATGGTGCAGTGCTTTATGAATATGTGCCAGAGACTAAAGACGTACTTAGTAAGGAAGTTTCCTATGCCATGGTAGACCTAATGAAGGGCGTTACCGAAGGAGGATCAGGAACAAGATTGCGCCACACGTATGCTAAAGACAATTCAGTTTATAAAAAAGTGATTACTG
>JBLIEO010000001.1:0-156754 GCA_047633095.1 Maribacter sp. | reverse complement strand
CCTATTTGGGTTACACCACCCAAGAGGTTTCCTTGAACGGGCGTACCTCCATAACCGTGCAATTGGAACCCGATGCTACCCAACTAGAAGATGTGGTCGTGGTAGGTTATGGTATTCAAAAAAAATCAGACGTAACCGGATCAATTGGATCTATTAAAAGTGAGGATTTTAATCAGGGCGTGGTCACAAACCTAGGCGAACTTTTGCAAGGCAAGTTGGCGGGGGTGAACATCGCTGCAAATAGTGGGGAACCAGGAGCCGCGCAAAACGTAATTATTAGGGGCGTCGGTAGTTTGCGTTCCGGAACGCAGCCCTTATACGTAGTCGATGGATTTTTGTTGGACAATGCCAATACCGGCTTAGACACTAACCCTCTTAACTTTCTTAATCCACAGGATATAGCAAGCATAGATGTCTTAAAAGATGCCAGTGCCACGGCAGTATATGGCTCTAGGGCGTCTAATGGGGTTGTTGTAATAACAACGAAACGCGGCAGGACCGGCAAAACTGAAATGAACTTTTCAGCATCGACCGCACTTTCATCCATCTCCAAGAAAATCGATGTCTTCCATGCAAACACCTTTCGCGGCCAGGTAGAAGGCATTGGCGGCACGCTCGAAGACTTTGGCGGAAATACGGATTGGCAAGATGAACTTACCCAAACAGGCGTTTCGAACAATATCAATTTTTCCATGAGCGGTGCTACGGCCGAAAAATTTTCCTATTTCGCCTCGGTGGGCTATCAAGAACAAGAAGGTATCTTGGTAAACAGCAATCTTGAGCGGTACTCAGGTAAATTGAACATGAACCAAAAAGCACTTAACGGTAGGCTGAACATTGATTATAACCTTACCGCCTCCCGGACAGAAAATTTAAGGCCGGTAATTACAGGGACCATTAGCGACATGCTAAGTCTGAACCCTACGATCGCCCCTTTTACCCAAGGCGAACCGACTATTTTGAATACGAACGCCTTGAACCCGATTAAAAGAAACGAACTCTTTAGCGATACGGCGATCAACAACCGTATCCTAGCAAGTATTTCGCCATCGATAACTATTTTTGACGGTCTTGTTTACAAGCTGAACCTCGGGGTCGACTACTCGGCCACGACCAGAGACGAGCAGTATAGGCCTTTTCCCGAGGTTATAAACGAGTCCAATATTTCAGAAGGTTCCCTGGAAAGCACCATTAATTCGAATACCAACCAACTGGTGGAGAACACCCTCACCTACTCTTGGAACAATGAAGCACACAACCTTATTTTACTCGCAGGCCATTCTTACCAGAAATTTGTAGATGAGAATCGAACATTCTCGTATAGAGGCTTTGCCAATAATAATATCGAACCAAGGTTCCAAGACCAGACCAATACCGATGAATTTCCTACAACGGTAACAGCTGCAGCAGAGAAGAACGAACTACAATCTTTCTTTGGTAGGGCAAACTATACCTATGCCGATAAATATCTGCTGACTGCCACACTGCGTGCCGATGGATCTTCAAAGTTCGGAAATAACAACAAATATGGATATTTCCCCGCCTTCGCATTGGGCTGGAACATAAGTAATGAAGATTTTATGAAGAACTCGGTCTTCAATAACCTAAAGTTCCGCGCAAGCTGGGGCCAAACCGGCAACCAAGAAATTCCATCAAAGATTACAAAGGCGAGTTTTTCGGAAGATCGACTGATAACGGGCGGCGGTAGCCTCAATACCTACCCCATAGATACCGAGGGCAATTCTATAGACGACTATCCTTTTGGTATCGTCTTTACACGTCTGGCCAACCCAAATCTGCTATGGGAGGTATCTACCCAAATAGACCTGGGTGTCGATTTTGCACTTTTTGACTATAAATTGACCGGTACGGTAGATTATTTCAATAAAGTATCTTCCAATATTTTGCTGCAGGTGGTGCCATCTGATCCCGTAGAGCCAACATCTACCTTTTGGGACAATATTGACAATATGGAAATTCATAATAGCGGGGTGGAACTAGCATTGGACTACAATAGCGATGGGCAAAACGATTTTTCCTATAACATAGGGGGCAACGTTACTTTTATCAGAAACGAGGTTAGGGATTCGCCTTATTCCGTGCTTACTACGGGGGCAGCCCGAGGATCCGGACAGACGGGCGCTACCATTAACGGTTATATAAACAACCAGCCGATAGGGGCGTTTTACATGCTCGAATTTGATGGAATCGGTGCCGATGGCCTCAACCAGTTTAGGGATTCCAATGGTGATGGTGCTATCTTGGACGACGACCGCAGGGTCGTGGGCAGCGCGATTCCCAATCTTCTTTATGCGTTTTATCTCAACTTTAAGTACAAGGCTTTTGACCTAGGATTTAATTTTAACGGGGTCTCCGGTAACGAGATTTACAACCATACGACCATGTCGCTCTTCAACAAGGCCCAATTGGCCCGATCAAACAATACGACCGATTTTGCAGTCCAGTTTCCCGCGGAATCTTTGAGCAACTCCAATACCGTATCTACACGGTACTTGGAAGATGGCTCTTTCCTTAGGTTGAATAATGCAACGATAGGATATAACGTCAAGGGCGATAAAATTGGATTGGGGGATGCGCTACAGAATATCCGCCTATCGCTAACAGGGCAGAATTTATTTGTACTGACCAATTATTCGGGATTTGACCCCGAAGTCAACACCGGTAGTACTTCAGGCGAAATACAGACCTTTGGTATAGACCGTTTTACCTACCCAAGGGCAAGAACATTTTTATTCGCCCTCAACGTAACATTTTAAAAAAACCAATGATTTTTACTAAAAAGCAAAGAAAATGAAAAAGAAAAGATTTTACAAAGTGTTGCCGTTTGCTATATTTTTGTTCGCATTTTTGGGTTGTACTGATTTGCAGGAGGACATACTTGACGAGTCCCTGACTGGCACAGGCGAAGCTGAAATTGTAAGTGGATCTATTGCTCCTGTATATGGTCGTCTACGTCAGGTGTGGCTACATACCCGTAATTTTGGACTCCAAGAAATCGCATCCGATGAGGCCATTATTCCCAATCGTGGGGGCAGGGACTGGTTCGATGGTGGCAAGTTCATTGCGGTGCACCAACATTTGATGACCCCGGGAAATAGTTTGGTGGGCGATTCATGGAACGAGATTACATTATCCATATCTAGGGCGGTCATTGCTATAGAAAGGTTGCGGCCTGAAGCCGATGGCGGTGATGCCGATGCGCAAGGTGCATTGTACGAAATGATAGCTGCAAAGGCATATCTCAATTTGTTGGCTCTAGACAGTTGGGGCATCGTATTTAAAAAAGAAAGTTCCGAGGAAGTATCAGAAATAATAAGAGCGCAAGAAGCGGTCGATTATATTGAAAGTGAACTGTTGTCGGTGGTTGACGTCATCAATAACGACAAAGGCCCCGGCAGATTTACCAAAGATGCCGTGAGTGCCTTGTTGGCCCGTTTGTACCTTAATGCGGCCGTGTACCGAGATCCGTACGGCACACCCGATTTTACAACGGCAGATATGGACAGGGTCATTCAATATACCGATGAAATTATTGCAGGGCGGTACACCTTATCGCCCGAATATTTCGATATATTCAACGATGATAACAACACCAATCCCGAGGTTATATTTTCGCTCGATCAAAGAGGTGTATTGCAAACAGAACACAGCCGTTGGCAGTATTGGTCCATATCGGGCGACCAAATTCCAAGACCCGAGTTCCCCAATACCCGTGGCACCGATGCTGCAGCGGCAACCCCTGATTTTATTCAGACCTGGGCAGATGCTTACGGTAGTGTTGATGCCGGGGTAGCTGATGCCCGTTTTTTTCAGGAGAATACCGTAATACCGGAAAATCTTAGAGATCTTACAGGTATAAACCCCAACAACGATGCCGACCATTTCTACTGCGTTCCAGCCGAGGAATTTGAAATGGACAGGGGATTGTTGCGTGGAATCATTTGGGGCCCTCGAAAAGACGAAGGGGGCAATATTTTGACCTGTGATGATGGGTCGGTACGTATTTATCCCGTTATCAACCGAAGAACAAGTGGCGCCGATCTTCGGTATGTAGACCACAACCTTGAGGTCAGTTTTAGTGATGAAGGTAGTCTACACAATACAGGTCACCGTTTCTCAAAATACCAATTTAGCCGTACAGCGCCCAATTGTTGTGTTGGTAGTAGTGTCGATATTGTATTGCTCCGTTTGGGGGAAATCTATTTGATGCGTGCCGAGGCCAAATTGAGAAAAGGCGATAATGCTGGGGCTTTGGCAGATGTCAATACCTTGAGAACAGCTAGAAATGCCCGCCCTGACCAAACGCCCGGGGCGTTGACTTCCATTGATCTTGATCTATTGTTCCGAGAAACGGGATTTGAACTCTACTGGGAAGGTCTCAGAAGAAGCTACCAAATACGTTTTGGTAAATATGAGGATAGTTGGACAGGCAAGACAGATACCGACCCAAACAAAAGATTGTTTCCTATCCCACAAAGGGCAATAGATGGTGCCTCTGGTGTAGAGGGGTTTTTAGTTCAAAATCCGGGATACTAGTAGATTTTGATAATATAAGTAAAGGCAAGAAATAGCATTTCTTGCCTTATTTTTTTCAAGATTATTAAAAAAATATGAAACCTGTAAAAATAAACCTATGAAATTAGCATACACCCACTTGATATTATTTGTGACAATGTCATTTATCGATGTTACGGCGCAAAAGAATGATTTGACCGGGGCCAAGCTGAACGACATTCAGGTCATCGGCAGCCACAATAGCTATAAAATAGGCATCGAAAAGCCCATGTTGGATTATTTAAAGGCTAAAAATGCCGCTTTAAGTTCGTTGGAATATGAACATATTCCGCTGACCGACCAATTAAATCTGGGACTACGCAGTCTGGAGCTCGATGTTTTTCACGACCCCGATGGTGGTCACCATTCCAATCCCGGAGGTTTGGATATCGTTAGGGCATCCGGTAACACGCCGTTGCCCTTTGACGAGGAAGAAAAGCTAAAAGTACCCGGACTGAAAGTATTCCACGTACAGGAAATCGATTTTCGCAGCCATCAATTGTTGTTCAAGGATGCTTTGATGGACCTGAAAAAATGGTCCGATAAAAACAAGGGCCATACCCCAATCATTATCACGATGAACACCAAAGACGCAAAAATACCCCAAACAAGAGATCCTTTGGTCTTCGATGCCGAAGCCCTAAAAAATCTAGACGATGAAATCAGGGCCATAATTCCGCAAGAAAAACTGATAACCCCAGATTTTGTTCGGGGCAAAAGAACCACCTTGGAGGAAGCCGTTTTGAAAGACGGTTGGCCAAAATTGGCTGCGGTTAAAGGCAAATTGCTTTTTGTTTTGGATGAAGGCGATGAAAAACTTGACCTGTATTTACAAAAATTTCCCCAACTTAGGGGGGCGGTGCTGTTCGTGAACAAAGAGGAAGGAAACCCCGAGGCCGCCTTTAGAATTGTAAACGACCCAGTTGCCGATTTCAATAAAATCCAATCGCTGGTAAAATCAGGCTATATGGTGCGTACCCGCGCCGATGGCGATACCCAAGAAGCGCGAACAAATGATTACCGCCGATTTGAAAAGGCAAAGGCTTCGGGTGCGCAAATCATTACAACGGATTATTATATTCCGGGAAAACTCTTTAAATCTGATTTTGAGGTCATTTTTGAAGATGGTTCGTATGAAAGAATTCAACGGCGGTAGGCTTTTTTCTATAACATTAAATCTTGTGCCGTTTGTGGAGTCGCTGCACCAATCCTTGGGATTCCTCAGATCCTTAAATTTTGATAGATATCTTACTCGCGAAATCCTAATCCTTATAAGGAATCGTATTGTCAAACTTTCTCGCCCCGATTGCCTCCTGTTTCCGTTCTACGAACTTGTTCGGGGCATCGGGCTGTTTTATAAGGTCAAAGGCATCATAAACTTCGCCGATTGCAGTATAAGATTCGAACGAGAGCGTGTCGTTTTCGATGGAAATCAACTGAAAAAGCTCGGTGTTTTCTGCCGCGCGATCACGTTCGGCACCCAAACCTTCCCATCCGTTGGGGCGGAGCCCGTACATTTTTCCGCCGATTACCGATACGACATAGACGGTACCGGTTTTGTCGCGCATATTCAGTCCGTCGACAACGTTTTCCCCTGGTGAGAACCTGCCACGGGTATAACTGTGGTCATGGCCTTGCAACACCAAGTCAACCTTGTGTTTATCGAAAATAGGTTTCCAACGGTCTCGAAGTTCTTTATTGTCCCGCCCATCGGAAGCTGAAAACAGCGGATGGTGAAAGGTAACGACCTTCCATTTTTAGGTGGCGGCCTAAAAGCACTACATGGAAAACGGTTTTGTACCTCGTCCCATTCCAGAAGGCAAGTTTGGAGGCCACCAAGATGGTGCCAGTCTAACATTGGAATATGCCTACCAAGATTGGACCTTGGCCTAGCTTGCCAAGAAGTTGGGCCGAAGAGACGACTTCGGTTATTTCTTAAAACGCTCCCAAAACTACAAAAATGTATTTGACAATAGCACTGAATACATGAGGCCTAAGAAAATTAACGGAGAATGGCAGGAGAATTTTGACCCTTTTCTTTATGAGAATGGCTTTAACGAAAGTAATGGCGCCCAGTCGACTTGGTTTGTAGCCCACGATCTAAAAGGATTAGCCTCTTTGATGGGAGGTAATGAGGCCGCAGCACAAAAATTAAATGAACAATTTACAGCTGCCGAAGAGCTTGGTTTTGCATCGGGTACATCTCATAAGGTAGAGCTGTATCCAGAGTATAGCCGAATACCCATTAATTATGGAAATCAACCCTCTATGCAGACGGCTTATATGTTCCATACCCTAAATAGACCAGGTATAACACAATACAAATCAAGAAGGGTTATTGATAAGGTCTTTAGTGGTGTAGATCCGGGCACAGGTTATAACGGTGATGAGGACCAAGGATTAATGGGCAGTTTAGCTGTTTTAACGAAGCTAGGGCTTTTTCAAATGAACGGGGGCACGAAAAGCAACCCAAAATATCAGATAAGCCCTCCTATTTTTAATAAAATCAATATTGACCTGCATCCAAAATACTATTCTGGTGAAAATTTGATGATTAAGTCAAACATTAGTATGACAAATGAAGGTATTCTAAAAAAAGTTTACTTTAATGGTGAACATTTAGAAAAAATGACCCTACCCCATTCCAGTATTACAACAAGGGGCACACTAGAGTATCTGTTTGATAACCCCTAAATGTGATTGGTAGTTTTATATTGACTTTGCCTCTATATTCTCCAATTTTCAAATCTTAATAAGTCAATGATTTTTTGTACTTTTCATAAGTTATCAGTTATCTTTTTAAAAATCTAAAATTGGTCATTTAGTATTTCAGTCCGAGTCAAAACCGATATGTTAAATTAGACAATAGGTCTTGTAAAAATAAAAGATAACCTGGATGCCGCATGCCCACTCACAGAATAAACTAAAGAAAATATAACTCCCCAAACATGAAAAAAGGAAGGGTCACAATAACGGATATTGCCAAAGAACTCAATGTTGCACCATCGACAGTCTCCAGGGCATTAAATGACCATCCTGCCCTTAAAAAAGAAACGAAGCAAGCGGTACGGACTTTGGCAGAAAAACTAGGATATCAACCCAACTTTATGGCACTTAGTTTATTACGACAAAAATCTAATACTATAGGGGTTATTGTTCCTGAGATTACCAGTCATTTCTTTTCTGCAATCATCACTGGTATCCAAGATATTATATCTAATTCCGAGTATAATATAATGATTTGTCTTTCCAACGAATCCTATGAGGAGGAAGCTGTTATAATTAAAAAGTTGCTCAAAATACAAGTAGATGCCGTTTTAGTATCACCAGCCTCAGAAACCGATAATTTTGACCATTTTAGGACCCTGCAGAAAAACAATATCCCTGTGGTAATTTTTGATAGAGACTGCCCTGGTTTGGAAGCAGATAAAATATTGGTAGATGATTATGCCGGTGCTTTCCAAGCAGTGGAATACTTGATAAAATCGGGTTGTGAAAAAATAGCCCATTTAGGAGGCCCATTAAATCTAAGTACAACGAAGCATAGGTTACAAGGGTATTTGGATGCCTTAGAAAACGCTAAAATTCCTGTAAGGCAGGATTATATCTCCCACGTTAAGGGATTCTCACATAATGATGGTCTTAAACCCACAAAAAAACTTTTGAAGTCATCAGATTTGCCGGATGCAATTTTTGCTATGAACGACAATATAGCCATTTCTGCTATGCATATTGCCCGTAAAATGGGGATGAGCATACCGGAAGATATTTCGATAGTCGGTTTTGACGATGAGCCCCATTCCTCCTATTTTAGACCTTCTTTATCTACGGTCTGGCAACCCGTTTATAGTATAGGCATGTTAGCGGCTAGAATTGTGCTCGGACGCCTAAATAGTAATAACGCAGATAATTTAGCTTTTCGCGAAGAGGTGTTTAAACCTGAACTGGTAGTTAGAGAATCCTCTAAGCCCTTTAACGTTTCAGCGTAGAATGGTTAAATTTTAAGGATAATGCAAACGTTTGCATTGTATTTTGAGGGTTATTACTTTTTAACATGGTTTTTTTATCGTTTTTTTATGATATGGGTATATCTAGCCCTTTAACAATGCACATATGGTGGTTTTACCAAAGAAACTTTTTAAACATTGTTACGGAACATATGCCATTGCTGCAGTAAACGTCTTCACCATGGAACAAGTACATGGTTTATTTAGGGCAGGCATTAAGGCCGATGCACCATTTTTAGTGCAAATCACACCCGTAGCAAGAAATTATGCGCACTCGCTAATGTTAATAGCTATGATTGACGCTGCATCAAAAATATATCCAAATGCAGTGTATGCTGTTCATTTGGACCATGGGAATGAAGCGCATGCTATTAATGCAATCGCATCCAACACATATCATTCGGTAATGATAGATGCCTCGCATGATGATTTTGAAACCAATGTAAAAAGAACCAGGTTGATTGTCGATGAGGCACATAAAAAAGGCGTTTTCGTTGAGGCTGAATTGGGCGTATTGAGTGGCGTGGAAGACGATATTTCGATTGATGAAAAACATGCCCGTTACACCAGTCCTAATGAAGTTGTTTCTTTTGTAGAACGCACCAATTGTGATAGCCTTGCCGTTGCGGTAGGCACTAGTCACGGAGCCTATAAATTCAGCTCGGGCCAAGGAATACAGTTTCATATATTGGAAGAAATTCAACAAAAATTACCTGGCTTCCCAATCGTGCTCCATGGTGGTTCGGCAGTGAACACAACCGAAGTGGAACGAATAAACAAGGCTGGTGGGATGCTAAATGAAAATGCATCTGGCGTAACCCCAGAAGAAATCATAAAATCCATTCCATTTGGGGTTTGCAAAATAAACATCGCTACGGATACACGACTTTTATGGTCTAGGGTGCACAGAGAATTTTTTCTGGATAGTCCTGAATTGTTTGACCCCATTGTCCCAGGCAAAACCTATATGGATGCCTACGAAGCATTCATGGTACAAAAATTTGACCTTTTAGGTGCCACTGGCAAGGCTTCTAGTTTTAATAAAATAAACAAAAAATGAGCAAGAAATCCCATCTGTTGGTAAAACCAAAGAAAGATGAACGACTATACCATAGCATAACACCCAAATCCGCCAAATGGAACTATCTCTCTTTTGAGGCCCGCCATATGGATAAAAACGAAATTTGGAAACATCATACTCAAGAAAATGAACTGGTAATTGTACTACTAAGTGGTAATTTTAAGGTAGATAGCGACAAAGGTAATTGGGAAACAAAGAATGGTAGAAAAGATGTCTTTAACGGTGTGGCTCATACCCTATACCTTCCTAAAAATACCGACTTTACCCTAACCGCCTTAAGCGAAAAACTTGATATAGCCTATGGTTGGTGCAAGGCCGAAAAAGATTTTCCAGCAAAATTTATGACTCCGAAAGAAACTCCTGTGGTCATTTTCGGGGGAGACAACGCTACTCGGCAGTTCAATGACCTCATACCTCCCGGATTTGGGTGTAACAGCATTGTAGTTAGGGAGGTGTACACCCCTTCCGGCAATTGGAGTTCTTTCCCCGCACATAAACACGATGAGCGTATTTTGGCCAAGGACGGTACTGTTTTGGAACCTATACAGGAAGAAACCTATTTCTATAAATTCCAAAAACCTGAAGCCTATGCCATACAGCAGGTTTATACCAAAGACCGTTCCTTGGATGAAATTGTTAGACCCCGGCATAATGATGTGGTCATGATCCCGAGAGGATTTCATCCTGTAGTTGCAGAACATGGTTTTCATTGTTATTACCTCAACTTTCTAGCCGGAACCGACCAATGTTTGGCAAATACAACGGATCCAGACCACGAATGGATATACAACTCATGGACCTCAAAAGATAGCAGGCTACCCCTAGTGACAGCTGCAATGAACAATCAATAGAACATATGAATCTAAGGAAATTTGACGTCATTACTTTTGGAAGGTCTTCAATAGATCTTTACTCACAAAATATTGGATCACCTTTCAACGAAATCAAAGGATTTGATGCTTTCGTGGGTGGTTCACCCTTGAACATTGCTGTTGGCTGTGCAAGATTGGGCGTGAATGCAAGTCTATTGACCGCTGTGGGTAGAGATAAAGTAGGAGAATTTATACTTAATTTCTTAAAAAATGAAGGTGTAAACACCTATTGTATTCCCACAAAAGAATCTGCTAGAAGCAGCGCTGTAGTGCTTGGTATAGAACCGCCGGATAAATTTCCTTTAGTCTATTACAGAGATAATGCAGCAGATAGCCAAGTAAGTATTGACGATGTAGATTTTGCCCAGATACCTGACCATCATATTTTGCTTATAAATGGTACTGCCATGAACATGGAGCCCTCTCGCAGTGCCACATTTTACGCTGCCGAAATAGCTAATAAAAACGATGTTGATGTGGTATTGGACCTAGATTTTAGAGCGGATCAGTGGCATGACTATCGCGCTTTTGGCACCACCATGAGGGCAGTGCTGCCGCTAGTTAAAATTGCTATTGGAACAGAGGAAGAAATCTTGGCCGCTACTTTGGAGCATGCGTCTCAGGTAACCATCAAACACCAGCAGATATCAGCTCCTGAAATTACTGGTGATATTCAGTCATCTATAAAACGTTTACTTTCTTCAGGCATAGAAACACTGATCGTTAAGAGAGGTAAAGATGGTGCCAGTATTTATAAAAAAGATGGTACAAAAGAAGATGTTCCCGGTTTTCCAGTGGATGTCCTCAATGTTCTTGGTGCTGGTGATGCCTTTGCCAGCGGATTTCTATATGGTAAATTACAAGGTTGGGATCTTTACAAATCTTGCAGAATGGGCAATGCCAGTGGAGCACATGTAGTTACGCAAAAAGGGTGTGCCAACTTTATGCCCACCTTAAAAGAGTCTATGGACTTCATTGAAAAAAATGGTGGATTTTAATACTTGATTTAAATTATGGAAACGACAAGACTTACCGTGGCACAAGCCACCATAGTATATCTAAAAAACCAATACGTAGAACGTGACGGCGTACAGCATAAATTCTTTGCAGGCTGTTTTGGGATTTTAGGCCATGGAAACGTAGCTGGTATTGGCCAAGCATTACACCAAAACCCAGATTTTCCTCTCTATGTAGCCAGAAATGAACAAGCCATGGTGCACACAGCAGCAGCCTTTGCTAGGGTAAAGAATAGGTTGCAGACATTTGTTTGCACCTCTTCTATTGGGCCAGGAGCTACCAATATGGTAACTGGCGCGGCAGCCGCAACAATTAATAGAATTCCTGTACTCTTAATACCTGGTGATATTTTTGCAACTAGACATGTTGCTCCGGTGTTACAGCAATTAGAATCTAATGTAACCCAAGACATATCGGTAAACGACTGTTTTAAACCGGTGTCAAAATATTGGGACCGTATCAACAGACCAGAGCAATTAATTACTTCATTGCCCGAAGTTATGCGCGTATTAACGTCCCAAGCAGAAACAGGAGCCGTAACCCTATGCATTCCCCAAGACGTGCAGGCAGAAGCCTTTGATTTCCCTTCTGCCTTATTCCAAAAAAAGGTTTGGTATGTTGGGCGCACCATGCCCGACGCTTCATTGTTGGAAAAAGCAATAGACCTAATTAAGAACAGTAAAAACCCAATCATTGTTACTGGTGGAGGAACCATTTACAGCGGAGCTACCGAAGTACTCAGAAATTTCGTAAACCGTACAGGAATTCCAGTTACCGAAACCTTTGCCGGTAAGGGGTCACTTGATTACGACAATCAACAAAACCTTGGCGCTGCTGGCGTAACAGGAACACCAGGGGCGATAGAAATGGCAAAAGAAGCGGATGTAGTAATTGGTATTGGCACTAGATATAGTGATTTTACTACCATCAGCAAATCGGCCTTCCAAAACCCAAATGTAAAATTCATAAATATCAATATAACCGAATTTGATTCTTTTAAACATGGTGCCTTACCCTTGGTGGGCGATGCCAAAGCCATTCTTGAGGTCATCAATACGCAACTAGATGACTTCAAGGTAACTGATGCCTATAGTAAAAAGGTAGTGAACTTTAATAGGTCTTGGGATGATTATGTTTCCGAAGTGTATACCGAAAAAAATGTAGCTCCGGCCTTTCAAGGAGAGGTAATCGGGGCTGTAAATACATTTTCGGATGCCAATGATATTATGGTATGCGCAGCAGGTAGCCTTCCTGGGGATCTGCATAAATTATGGCGCACCCGTAATCCCAAGGGCTTTCATTTGGAATATGGCTATTCTTGTATGGGATATGAAATAGCAGGTGGCCTTGGCGCAAAAATGGCACATCCAGATAGTGAAGTGTATGTTTTAGTAGGCGATGGAAGTTATTTGATGATGGCACAAGAAATCGTTACTTCCGTACAGGAGAAACAAAAATTGACCATTGTCTTATTGAACAATGACGGCTATGCCAGTATAGGCGGACTTTCTGCCTCTTTGGGAAGCGAAGGATTCGGCACCTATTACCGCTATCGCAATGAGGAGACCAACCAGTTAGATGGTGGACTATTACCCATAGACTATGCGGCAAATGCAGCAAGCATGGGTGCTTATGTGATAAAGACCGCTAACGTAACGGAATTAAATGCTGCCCTAAAAAAGGCCAAAACCATTGACCAGACTACCTTGATTTATATTGAGGTTGATCGTAAAAAAGGTATTCCAGGCTATGCTTGGTGGGATGTTGCCGTAGCCGAAATATCTGAAAAAGAGGCGGTGACCGAGTCCTATGAAATATATCAAGAAAACAAAAAAACTCAAAAATACTACCTCTAAAACCAAACAATGAGCACGGACTTCATCATTATCCTAGTTTCCTTCGTTGCCTTTACGGCAGGGGTAGCCATCTTTACCTGGTACAGCCTACGAAAAACAAATTTAAGCTCTTCGGAAGGCTATTTTCTGGGTGGAAGAAGTCTAACCGGTACTGTAATTGCAGGATCAATGTTGCTTACAAATATCTCTTCTGAGCACTTAATAGGGATGAACGGGAATTCATACGTTAACGGCTTTATCGTAATAGCTTGGGAAGTAACTTCATCTATAGCCTTAGTAATTGCAGCCATTTTTTTTGTTCCCAAATATTTAAAAATGGGTTTAACGACTATTCCGCAATTTTTAGAAAGTCGTTTTGACGGACTTACAAGGACCATGGTTGCAGGAATCCTTATTTTCTCTTTTGTAGTTACCTTATTACCCATTGTGCTATACTCCGGTGCTATCGGAATTGAAAGTTTGTTCGGAGTATCGGATATTTTGGGTGTAGATAAAACTCAAGGGCTTTGGATAACTATTGTAATCATTGGGGCGATAGGTTCTATTTATGCAATTTTTGGAGGGCTAAAAGCGGTTGCCTATTCGGATACCATTAATGGCGCTGGCCTATTGTTTGGTGGACTGCTGATTCCAGTCTTAGCCCTTATGGCAATTGGAGATAACAATATTATAGATGGGTTGGTTAAAGTTTACGAGTATGCTCCGGAAAAATTTAACGTCATTGGGGCACCAGATTCTGTTCTACCTTTTGAAGTGCTGTTTACAGGGCTCATTATCAATCAACTCTATTTTTGGGGTATGAACCAGACCATTATCCAAAGAGCCTTAGGAGCCAAAAACCTTAAAGAAGCTCAAAAAGGACTGTTGATTACCGGTTTATTTAAAATACTAATCCCCATAATAATAGTCCTTCCAGGGGTCATTTGTTATTTTTATTTCCAGGATACCTATTTTGACCAACAGGATTCAGTATACCCAATGCTGGTAAAAAAAGTACTTCCCGTATGGTTAATCGGCTTTTTTGCAGCGGTCATCATGGGAGCGGTTTTGAGCACTTTTAACTCTGTGCTTAATTCTGTAGCCACACTGTTCAGTGTTGATATTGTCAAAAAACACCTCAGTAAAGATATAAGTGATACAAAATTGGTCCGTATCGGCAAGGCCACCTCAGCAGTTTTGGCAGTCATAGCCGTTTTTGCCGCCCCAATGGTAGCAAATGCTTCGGACGGCTTATATCAACTTCTGCAGGAGCTCAATGGCATATTCTTTATCCCCATTGCATCTATCCTATTAGCTGGTTTTTTTATGAAAAAAGTCTCGGCGCTAGGTGCCAAAGTGGCTTTGATCTTTGGGCTATGCTTTTACGTTTTTATGACCTGGGGGTATACCAATCACGGAATACACTTTGTGCATTTGTGGGGTATTGAATTTGTCCTGAATGTTGCCATAATGTACAGTGTATCTTATTTTTACCCTAGAAAAAATAGGTATGAGATTACCGATATTGGAGCAGTCAACCTAGTGCCTTGGAAGTATACAAGGGCCATGTCCATTGGTTTGTGCACGGCGACCATTCTAATTTATATTTTATTGGGCCAAAATGGATAAACAAAGAATTAATTAACATGAAATACTAAAAATAATGAACATCTTAAAAAACTATATAAACGGAACTTGGCAGCATAGTACATCAAAAGAAACCATTGATGTGATCAACCCTGCAAATCAAAATATACTAGCCAAGGTTCCCTATGGATCGGAAACAAAAAAAGACCTTGACCACGCAGTTAGCGCAGCACAAAATGCGTATAACGAATGGCGTAACGTTCCGGTAATTAAAAGGGTTCAAGTACTGTATCGATTAAAATCTCTACTTGAGGAGAATATGGAACCCTTAGCGAAAATTATAACGGAAGAATCTGGCAAAACAAAAGCAGAATCCATAGGTGAGATACAAAGAGCCATTGAAAATGTGGAGGTCGCTTGCGGTACCCCAATGCTTATGGCCGGTGATGTAATCGAAGACATTGCAACGGGAATTGATGAAATGATGATCAGACAGCCGCTAGGTATAGCTGCCTGTATTACGCCCTTTAATTTTCCCAGTATGATTGTATTTTGGTTTTTACCTTACGCTATTGCCACGGGTAACGCCTTTATCGTAAAACCATCAGAAAAAGTGCCGTTGACCATGATGAAAATTTTTGAGCTACTAGACCAATTGGATATGCCCAAAGGTCTGGTTAGTTTGGTACACGGTGGTAAGGACTCCGTAGATGCAATTTTGGAGCATCCAAAAATCAAAGCTATAAGCTTTGTGGGCAGTACTCCCGTTGCGCGGTATATTTATAGTAAGGGAACAGCCAATGGCAAACGAGTACAAGCTCAGGGCGGTGCAAAAAATCCAGTTGTGATATTGCCCGATTCCGATATTGAAATGTCGACCAAAATTATTGCCGATTCTGTATATGGATGTGCAGGACAACGTTGCCTGGCAGCTTCTACCATTATTACGGTTGATGACCAAAAGAGAGAAATTAAAGATGCACTTTACGAAACCGTTAAATCTAGAACTACAGGATATGGCTGGGACGATAACGTTAGTATGGGGCCTGTTATCACACCAGAAAGTAAGAACCGTATAGAAGGATTGATTCAAAAAGGTATTGATGAAGGGGCTAAGCTCCTTCTAGACGGCCGAAAAGCTTCTATTTCCGGATATGAACAGGGTAACTTCATAACGCCCACCATACTGGAAAATGTGGCCTTGGACAAGGAATTGATAACGACTGAAATATTTGGTCCTGTCATGAGTTTAATCTCGCTGAAAAATATCGATGAAGCGCTGGCTTTTGTAAACAGTGGCAGTTATGGGAATATGGCTTGTCTTTTTACTGGCAGTGGCGCGAATGCAAGAAAGTTCCGAAATGAGGCCGATGCCGGAAATATAGGTATCAACATTGGTGTTGCGGCACCTATGGCACAGTTCCCCTTTAGTGGTTGGAAAGATAGTTTCTTTGGAGATCTTCATGGACAGGGCAAGCATGCCATTGAATTTTTTACGCAGACCAAAGTAATTATAGAAAGATGGCCTAATATATGGTCACGTAAATTTTAATACCCATTTTAAATGATAAAAATCGCAAACGCACCCTGCTCGTGGGGTGCACTGGAATTTGATTTGGAAGAAAAATCAGAAGAGATTGGCTTTGAACAAGTATTAGACGAAATCAAAGATACAGGCTACATTGGTACGGAATTGGGCGACTGGGGCTACATGCCTACGGACCCTGACCTACTGCGGGTAGCGATAGATAGCAGGGGGCTAGAACTCTTAGGAGCCTTTGTTCCAGTAGCCTTGGTAGATGAGCGAACGCATGAAATGGGTATCCAATCCGCCCTTCGTGTTGCTGAACTCATGTATAAGGCAGGATATCCAAAGGCTTTTATAGTTTTGGCAGATAACAACGGGAGTATTCCAGAGCGGACAAAAAATGCCGGTAGAATCACTCCAGAAATGGGATTAACCAAGAACCAGTGGGAAACCTATACAAAAGGTGCTGAAAAAGTGGCAAAAGCCGTGAAAGAAGCTTATGGACTAAGAACTGTTTTCCATCATCATTGCGCCGGATATGTGGAAACGCCACAAGAAATAGATACCCTAATGTCCATGACCGACCCCAACCTAGTAGGACTTTGTTTAGATATGGGGCATTATGCCTTTGGCGGAGGCGATCCCGTAAGTGCCTTAAGAAAACATTCCGATAGAATTTGGCATGTCCATTTTAAGGATTTTAACCCAGAAGCTGCGCAGCGATCAAGAGAAGCCAATGGTAACTATTTTGATGCTATAAAAAGAGGGGTCTTCTGTGAACTTGGCAAAGGAAGTGTGGATTTCAAAACAATAGTTGCTCTATTGCAGGATAAAAACTACAACGATTGGATTGTGGTAGAACAAGATATACTTCCAGGTATGGGAAACCCGAAAATATGTGCAAGGACAAATCGTGAGTATCTCAATTCAATTGGATTATAACCGAATTAAAGCAACCGCTTTTATTTAAATAAATATGAATAAAGTTCGTATTGGTATTGTTGGGTTGGGCAGATTGGGTTTTATTCATGCCACAAATATTAGTAGCATAATTAAAAATGCAGAATTGTCCGCGGCCTGTAGTCTTAATAAAGAAGAATTATCCAGAGCGAAAAAAGAATTGAACGTTGCCCATTGTTTCACTGATTTTAAAGAAATGATTAATGCCTCTGACCTTAACGCTATTGTGATTGTTTCCCCATCGGCCCTTCATTGTGAACAAGCCATATATGCCCTTCAAAAAGGATTGCACGTATTTTGCGAAAAACCCTTAGGAATTACCCTCCAAGAGTGCTTAGCCGTAGAAGAAGCTGTAGCTGCAAATGCAAATCAGGTATTTATGTTAGGGTTTATGAGAAGGTACGACCCTTCATATATGTATGCAAAACAAAAAATAGATGAAGGTGTACTAGGAAAACCCATTCTTTTTAGGAGCTATAGTGTAGATCCTGAATCGGAGATAGATGGCGCCTTAAAATATGTCGAACATAGTGCAGGACAATTTTTGGATATGGCCATTCATGATATCGATTTAGCAAGGTGGATGCTAGAAGCAGAACCAAAAAGCATTTTTGCCATTGGCGGATGTTATGCACATGAAGAGTTTGCCGCGTATGGCGATGGTGATAATGTATCGGCATTAATGCAGTTTGACAATGAGAGTATGGCCTTTTTCTTAGCAGGTAGAACGGCACCCCATGGTTATAATGTGGAAACTGAAATTATAGGTACCAAAGCTACGCTTAGAATTGGATCTGTTCCAAGAAAAAATATGGTCGAGATATTAGATTCGCAGGGTGTAAGGCAAGAATGTTCCCAATCGTTTCAAGAAAGGTTTGAAGTAGCATTTGTTAATGAAATGCAGGAATTTGTGGATTGCATTACTGGAAATAAAAAACCAGAAATTAAAGTGGAAGATGGAACTAAATCAACCAACATAGCATATTTGGCGACAAAATCATTTAAAGAAAATAAACTTATAAAAATATGAATACCATAAAGCTCGCAGTTGCCGGCCTGGGCAGAATAGGAAAGATACATTTGGATAACATGCTTCGAATGGAGGGAGTAGAAGTAGTGGCAGCGATGGATCCATCCGAGGAATGTAGGCAATATGCCAAAAATAATAATATTCCATTTATTACATCGTCCTATAAGGACTTGATATCGATGGGCGACTTTAGTGCCATACTCATATGTTCCCCGACAAATACCCATGCAGATTATGTCGAGATGGGCGCTTTAGCGGGGAAGGATGTTTTTTGTGAAAAGCCTTTAGACCTATCCTTGGAAAGGGTATTGGAGGTTTTAAAAGTTGTACATGAGAGCGGTGTACAACTAATGTTGGGTTTCAACCGCAGATTCGACAAGGAATTTAAAAAAGTACACGAGCTTGTGAAAGAAGGTGCCGTAGGAGACCCTCATTTAGTGAAAATAACAAGCCGAGATCCTGGAGCTCCACCAGTTAGCTATATTAAACAATCGGGAGGATTATTTTTGGATATGACGATTCATGATTTTGATATGGCACGTTTTGTAGTAGGCAAGGAGATTGACGAAGTCTATGCCAAAGGTGCCGTTTTAACAAACCCTGCTATTGGTGAAGCAGGCGATATTGATACCGCCGTTGTAACATTGACCTATATGGATGGTACCATGGCAGTAATAGACAATAGTAGGGAGGCGGCCTATGGTTATGATCAGCGCATTGAAGTATTCGGTTCAAAAGGCATGGTCCAAGCAAACAACAATTTTAACGATTCGCATCGCCTGTACACAAGTAAAGGAATTGAGGGGGCTCTACCCCTACATTTTTTCTTGGAACGCTATCAAGAAGCCTACAAAACAGAAATACAAGATTTTTTAAAAGGGCTTTCAAACCGAATAAAAATGCCCGTTGATGGTAACGATGGTCTTCAATCCTTGAAAATAGGTCTTGCTGCCATAAAATCATTAAAGGAAAATAGACCTGTGAAAATATCAGAGATTATTTAGTCTAAAAAAGGCACTTTATAGCATAAAAATATAATTTAAATGAAGAATCAAATCACTTTCCTATTCTTACAAATGTTGTTTTTATCATCACTTACGTTCGCTCAAAAAGCCAAAAAAATGGATATCATGTCCTTCAATATAAGATATGACAATCCAGAGGATGGTAAACAGAATTGGCATCATAGAAAGGAGAATGTGGTTCGTATGATTAATTTTTATGATTTAGATATCATAGGCATGCAAGAAGTTTTGGTAAATCAACTACACTATCTAAAAACGAACCTAAACGAATATAAAACTATTGGTATTGGACGGGAAGATGGAAAGGAAAAAGGAGAGTTCGCTTCAATTTTTTATAAAAAAGATAGGTTTAAGGTATTAAAAAGTGGCACGTTCTGGTTAAGTGCAACCCCTGATAAAATTAGTAAAGGATGGGATGCTGATTTGGAAAGAATTGTAACATGGGCGGTATTTAGGGATAAGAATACAAGAGAAGAATTCATCTTTATGAATACCCATTTTGACCATATAGGAAACATAGCCAGAGTTGAAAGTGCTAAATTACTGAAACAAAAATCAATAGAATTAGCAGGGAACCTCCCTTTGATTCTAACAGGTGATTTTAACCTTGTTCCTGAGTCAGAAGGTATTAGAACCTTGATTAAACCCGATGGGAAAAACACCTTAATCAATGCAAGTAGTGCAGCTACGTTTACTTATGGACCCAACTGGACCTCCTGCGGCTTTGATAACAGGCCGTTCGAAGAACGGAAAGCAATAGACTATATCTTTTTAAAAGGAATTAGTAACGTGACTAAATATGCGGTATTTTCTGAAATGTTAGATGATATTTATTTATCCGATCACTGTCCAGTTTTTGCGCAAATAGAATTATAGTACATTCTTAACGCTATATAATTATCGAATTTAAAGGATTGGAAAGTTAATTGAAACAACAAAAATATCTTCTCTTACGCTAGTGAAATTATTTTGTTCTCCCTTATCTGTGGCACAAAGTTTGTCATAGAAAATGGAGTACCTACGCAGGGCATAGTCCCTACTCCATCCTTTCCCTTCTGAAAAACTAAGAATGGAGCTGTCGCTTAACGGGTTTACATCATCCACTTTCATTTTTTCCTGCGCCCAGATTGGTGACTTAATTAGTATGAAAAAAAGCACCCGTGACATTCTTCTTAAGTATATTTTTATTTTCAATGCCTTATATCTAACTTCCATTACGGAGTTTTAATGGCGTCACAACACCACTGTTCATATTGATTTGAAAGTGATTGGAGGGTTCACCGTTCATAAATTTATCCAAAATAGACATAAGCTCAAGCATATTTCGTGTTATGGAGTCTTTACCGAATCCCATACCCTTATTCAGAAAAGAGCTTGCTATTAACTGATATTCGCTAAGACGTTCATGACCGATATCCTTATGGGCAAGCTGGTCTGCACTCCTTAACCGATAGAGGTCAAATAGGAGATCGGCACCAGACCAATCTTCAAGATTCTTGGGGTTAAGTTTATCATTACCAATACCTTTATCTGATTCGAGCAATAGGTCGGAAATAAATTTATTTTCTGTTTGCATTCTAAGCATTAAAGCCTCAAAACCTCCACTCTGCTCTGCATTTGAGAGCGCCAATAGTTCCTTACCAGAGCAATTGATTAAAAATGTTAAAAATTCCTTAGGCCAATCTGACGGTAAAAAACGCAATCGTACCAATTCCTTTAGATGCCAATTGGTGAAATCCCCGTAGCTTTTGGAGGTCAAAATAGTACGGTCCCAAATATTTTCATCTCCACTGCGCTTTAAAAAGTCATATTCTTGCTTATACAGCTCAAAAAACTCATTAAAACTAGGAACAGTGTTCACTATTACAGTCTCAACATTAACGATTCCTTTATTTTTTAAGGTTATTACCTTGTATGCAGGTTTATATGCGGCCAAGGACGGCACTTGCACATTTATCAATGTCTTCCCATTATTGTTAGTATGAACCCCTGTATCATTCATGTGCATATGACCGCCAAAATGAAGCTTAAGGCCAACTTGGGCAAAAATTTCCGCCACCTTTTTGTTAGGAACCCGACTATTTTGCATTTTACCACCAATCAACAAATTACCAATCTCCTCAGAAGCACCATTAGTAAAATCTACCATGGGATAGTGGCTAAAAGCTAAAAGTGTTTTCCCATGCCTTTCTGCCTCTTGTACAATCATACCAACCCAATCTACAAGGTACCTTTTGTTAGTTAGCAGATTATCGTGCCCCAACCCATTATTTGGATATGCCAAAAGGGTGCTATTATCATTCAAAGCAATTTCCTTTTTCAAATAGGTGTTGGCATCAAGCGATATTAACCATAGCCCTTCTATAGGCTCTACTACATAACTAAGGTCTGGCAACCTGATTTCGTTAGATTCAATGAGAAGGCTTCTTTGTTGTAACGAAGCTTGGTTTTCAGCTTCTTCATAGTTGTAATCCTTGTATGTATAATTAGAAAATGGAGATGCCCAATAGCCATATTCCGGTTTAGGATAAAAACCATAATCACCAAGCATTTGGCTAATACCCTCATACCCTAAATTTTGAATATCATTCGTAATTACTACAGGATGCTCTTTGCTCAAATCTGGCACATACATTTTAGCATCTGAAAAAATAGGCTGCTGTTTACCTCCTTTTCCTAAAAAATCAATTTTCCCATCTTTATGATTGAAAGGTCTCACTACATCGTGATTTCCCGTAGCTAGAAAAAAAGAAATATCATGGTTTTTAGAATATTGCTCTAAAATTTTCTTTAGCCCTCGGATATGTAAAGGCTGACCATCATCAGAAAAATCTCCAGGCAGAAGTACGAGCTTTATTTTTCTTTCCGCCACATTGTCAAGTGCTGCTAAAAAGGCAAAATAATTTTCATTGAAAATTCGTGTAGAACGTAACTGGCTACTCATAGTCCTAATTAACACATTCAATCCACTAGTTGGATTTATAACACCTTTATACTCAGAATCCTCCAAATATCCATATACATCTTGTAAATGAACATCAGCAATGACTGCCAATTTGATTTCTTTTTGGCCCAACTCCTTTTGTGTAGCACAAGAAGACACCAAAACAGCTAAAATTAAAAGGAAGCCACAACAAATTTTTTTAAAAAAACACATTTTCATTTACAAGGTTATCATACCTTATAAATCTAGGTAATTAATGTTTCCCCAGACAACTAATGTTATGCAAAGCTTTGCAACAATTATAAAAACGTATTAGAAGTTTTGCTTCGGTTCCCGAAATAGAATACCACTGCTCTGTATTTCGATTGCCCGTGCATTGGTGGTCTTATATACTTGGACAAAACATACTTTAAAATAGATACTGAATATTGGCTCGATAACATCAAAAATCATAAAGTTCACAAATCATCAGCATCGATTGTGAAAATCAGCAAGTACGTTGCTCTGATTGACCTGAGCGCGGCAGGTTCGCGCCACTGACAGGTTACCAAATCGGAGACCACTCGAAACCAAAGCCTTGTAAATCTTATAATTAGCAAGGCTTTTTATTGTTAGGGATATTATATGAATTGATTTAGTAGATCTACAAACCGTCTTGATAAGTGCCTACGCTTTTAAATAAAGCTTACAAAATATACAGCTTCTTTGTGCCGCTACCTAAGATTTAATTTTGTTGTTTCACATTCAATAAAAAAGGCTAGCCAAGCTAATTTTCCAAAATGCAGCTTTTCGCAGAATGCAGGGTATGGTCTGGAACGTTTTGTATTAACTACATTATAACTCTCAACCCGGTTTTTACTATAGATGGGATGTAGATACCGACTTAGCCACTGCTTATAAAGTTTAAATTTTATTACTTGCGAATTTCCTAAACAAAAATCATGCTTAAAAAGCTATCTTTAGATTTGCTTGCTTTTTCTTAAGGCTAAATTACCGCGACCAACCTTGGTGCTATATGCGATAAAACAGTACCCTAATTATAAAAAAATGAAAACCAACATTATAATAAAAATTAAATTTTTATTTATTGCATTGCTATCATTGTTTTGTTTTAACGCTTGTATTTCGCAAACTAAAGAAAATAGTCCTCCAAATATTATTATTTTTCTAGTTGATGATATGGGCCTTATGGATACTTCAGTTCCTTTTTTGACAGATACAAATGGTGATTTGGTAAAATATCCATTGAATGACTATTACAAAACGCCTAATATGCAAAAACTTGCAGCGCAAGGGATTCGCTTTACAAATTTTTATGCCCACTCGGTTTGTTCCCCTTCACGAACTTCAATTTTAACCGGGCAGAACTCTGCCCGCCATGGGGTGACCAATTGGATTAAATCAGAGGAAAATAATCGTACTGAGTTTGGACCATCAAATTGGAATTGGAAAGGACTTACCAAAGAATCTGTAACACTTCCGAGAATCTTACAGCAAGCAGGCTATAAGACAATTCATGTAGGTAAAGCACATTTTGGTCCCTTTAACAGTGAGGGGGAAGACCCCCTCAATTTGGGTTTTGATGTTAACATTGGAGGTAGCTCCATCGGGCAGCCAGGAAGCTATCTTGGCACAGAGGGTTTTGGACATATAGGCGGAAATAAAAAAAGGGCGGTACCTGATTTGGAAAAATACCACGGTAAAAATATCTTTTTAACAGAAGCATTAACGCTGGAAGCCAATATAGCGATATCACAAGCCAAAAAGGAAGGTAAGCCCTTCTTTCTAAATATGGCCCATTACGCTGTACATGCCCCTTTTTATTCAGACCCTCGTTTTGAGCATCACTATAAAAACTCAGGAAAGTCTGAAAAAGCTCAGGCTTATGCTACATTAATTGAGGGTATTGATAAATCATTAGGAGATATTTTACAACATGTAAATAATTTAGGACTAGGAGAAAATACCCTGCTATTGTTTCTTGGAGATAATGGATCGGATGCACCCCTACCAATTGAAAATGACTACAGCAGTTCTTCGCCATTGAAAGGTAAAAAAGGGAATCACTGGGAAGGTGGTATGCGGGTGCCATTTATAGCATCTTGGGTTTCCCAAAATGATGAAGCTCACTCACAAGTAAAAACACCTATTGCACCTAAGACGGTTCAACAACAACAAGGTAATATCATAGACCTTTTTTCAACATTGTGTCGGATAGCAAATGTGAAACCGCCTATAGATTATATTGTGGATGGCTTTGACCTTAAAAATCAGCTGAATGGTCTGCAAGACGAAAAGCGTGATGAGATTTTTCTAAACCATTTCCCACATAGTCACCGTACCAATTATTTTACAAGTTTGGTACAATCAGACTGGAAAATTATTTACCACTACCAAGTGGCTGGCCAGCCTCGTTATCAACTATTTCACTTAAAACAAGACCCACTTGAAACCCATAATCTTGCAGATAAAAACCCTGAGCAGCTTAAAATTATGATGAAGGTTTTATCTGAAGAAATAAACAATAAAAAAGCGCTTTATCCTGAAAATAAAAACCAGAAATTAAAACTGATTATGCCTAAGTAATTAAATACTTCTATCGTACAAAATTTGAAATCTGAATAAAATGCAAAAACACAGCAGTAGGTAAAGGAAACTTGGTTGGTTATCCTAAAAATTAAATGTAAATTCAATATAAATATAGCGGTTTAAAAGAACGCATGTCGAACCTTGTTAACGCCTAAAAATGATTGTTTTACATGAAATTATGCTTTGTGATAGTTCCTACGTTCAGATTTTAATAAAAAACAATATACCATAATCAATATGGAAGATTTTAATTGGGTATTTCAATTTATAGGCAGACTGCATCCGTTGCTCGTACATTTTCCAATTGGTATACTTGTAGTAGCACTGTTTATGGAAGTATTAACCCTAAATGGAAAACGACCAGGTCTTCGGGAAGGCATCCATTTAATGATATATTTAGGAGCAATATTGGCTATTCTTACTGCATTATTGGGTTGGTTGTTACGTACGCAAGACCAGTATACTGGTGATTTGGTTGACAAACATCAATACGTAGGTATTGCTACGGCTGTTTTTGCGGTCATTACCGCGCTACTCTTGCGAAGAACTTTGAGAGGAAAAATTTTGGATTTACGCTTATACAGATCCGGCCTTATACTAACGGTGGTATTACTCACCATTACCGGTCACCTTGGCGCCAACCTTACCCACGGCGAAGATTATTTGACCAGTGTTATCCCGGGCAACAAAGATACCTATGACGACGCCAGAGGAATAGCCTTACTTTCAGAACTGAAACAGTCCGACTCCCTAACAGACCTTCAGCAGGACGAGCTAAATTTGGAAGTCAGGGCGATTTTCGCCCATAATTGTCACCAATGCCACAGTGAGAACAAGCAAAAGGCCGAGCTGGTGCTTGAAAATAAAGAGGGGGTTTTCAGAGGGGGTGAATCCGGAGTGGTCGTCGTACCTAGAAAACCAGAGGCTAGCGAATTGTACCGTCGGATTACTTTATCATCGAATGATGATGAGGTCATGCCTAAAAAGGGTAGGGTGTTAAAAGATAATGAAATAGCACTTATTAAACTATGGATTCAAAATGGGGCACATTGGTCGGATGAGGCCTTAAAAATATTTCCAGAAGCGAAATTAGCACTTGAAAAACCTGAATTACCGCTATCGAAAGAATCACATCCTCTAGACAAATTAATCGATGCCTATTTCAAAGAAAATAGCCTTGATTGGCCAAAGGTAGTAGATGACCGTACTTTTATTCGTAGGGCTTATTTGGATATTATCGGATTACTTCCTGAACCAGAAGCCATAGCCCTATTCAAAAAAGATACAAATTCGAAGAAAAGGGAATACCTCATCGATACTTTATTAAGTGACGAGCATAATTATACCCAACATTGGTTGAGTTTTTGGAACGACCTTTTACGCAATGATTATAGCGGTACAGGTTTTATTACGGGGGGTAGAAAACAGATAACCGATTGGCTTTATAAATCCTTACAGAACAATAAACCCTATGACCAAATGGTCAAAGAACTGGTAGACCCTATAGCAGGTTCTGAAGGTTTTATCAAAGGTATTCAATGGAGAGGGCTTGTGAATTCCAGTCAGCGTACCGAAATGCAAGCGGCGCAAAACATTGGACAATCACTAATGGGTGTCAATGTCAAATGTGCTTCTTGTCATAACAGTTTTGTTAGTAACCTAACCTTAGAACAGTCCTATGGCTTTGCTTCCATTTTCGCCGATTCCGTATTAGAATTAAATCGCTGTGACAAACCATTGGGAAAAATGGCCAAGGTAAATTTCCTCTACCCGGAATTGGGCAGTGTAGAAGGAGAAACCGTTCAGGAACGTTTGTTCAATCTTTCAAAAGTAATGGTAAAACGAGAAAATGGGCGGCTCTACCGAACCATTACCAACCGTTTTTGGTATCGCTTAATGGGGAGGGGCATTATAGTGCCTCTAGATGAAATGGACAATACGCCTTGGAATGCCAATTTACTCGATTGGCTGGCTTCCGACTTTATCGATTCCGAGCACGACTTGAAACACCTCGTTAAGCGTATCATGACCTCGAAAACATACCAATTATCTACCGCTAGTTATAAAAAACAAGAAGGTGTAAGTTCGGATTATGTATTCGAAGGACCAATTTTACGGCGATTAAGTGCCGAGCAATTCTCCGATGCCGTAAGCCAAGTAATTTCACCCATGTTTGCTGCGGTGCAGTACACGCTCAATGGTGAAGAACTGTCTGCGAATCGAATATGGCACCGCGAAATAAAATTCGACAGAACCGTACTTCCCGAACCAGGTAAGCGCTATTTTAGAAAATTATTTACGCTTACCAATAAAAAAATCAAGAATGCAAAGGCATTGATTTCAGTTGACCATGCGTATACTCTTTATGTAAACGGACAGAAAGTTGCGGAAGGTTCAGATTGGAAAAAAGTAGATAAAGTAGATGTAACACCGTTTCTAGCGTCCGGGAAAAATGTATTGGCTATCGAAGGTATAAACGAAGGTAATATTGGCAACCCAGCTGGTATATTATTTACCATGCAGGTTAGTTTCGAACAAGGAGAAGCATTTTTTATCGAATCCGATACCAGTTGGAAAAGTTTTGCAAAAACGCCTGAGGAGGACTGGAAAGACCTTGCGTTTACTGACACTTCATGGAACGCTGCTCAAAATTATGGGACGGCGAACTGGGGTAAATTAGTAAATTTCACGTTCACCAATCGCGAAGGAGCTTTTGCGCGTGCAAGTCTTGTAAAGCAACACCCATTCATGAAAGCATTAGGTCGGCCGAGTCGTGAAAATGTAACCACCGTAAGAGATGAGCAGGCTACTTTGTTACAGGCGTTAGAACTAACCAACGGGGAATTTTTCAATAGTGTTTTGGAAGAAGGAGCAACCCTGTGGATAAAGCGTTACGGCAACGACGCTCATAAAATCGTAGAACACTTGTATCAAAAGTCGTTGGGAAGGAAACCTTCGGAAACGGAACAGAAGGTGTTATTGAACGTTTTAGGCGATAAACCCCAAATAGAAGGCGTGCAGGATATTTTTTGGTCGACTTTAATTTCACCTGAATTTCAGTTTATCGACTAGTTAAAATTGAAGCTAATAGGATAGCATTCTTAAAGGTTATAGATAATGGATAAAAAAAAAACACGTAGAGATTTTATAAAAAAAATGACAACGGCAAGTCTAGCAGCCTCGGCTACTACCATTCCTTTAGCAAGCTTTTTAAGCTCTTGTGCTACTTCGTCACCAAAGCTTACCGCAACGGCCGATACTGTTATTTTACTCTGGATGGCTGGGGGCATGGCGCATACCGAAACCTTCGATCCAAAAGCTTATGTGCCATATGAGAAGGGCGTGGAAAGTAAAAGGGTACTGAGCACCTTCCCAAAAAGACCTACTGTAGTTGATGGACTTGAATTTTCAGAGGGTTTGGAATCCATAGGAAGTGTCATGGACAAAGGAGCAATAATTCGTTCCTATAAATCGGCAGACCTAGGGCACATCTTACATACGCGACATCAGTACCATTGGCATACCTGTTATGAGCCTCCGCAATCCGTACAGGCTCCGCATATTGGTGCCTGGATTGCCAAAGAACTAGGGCCCGCAAACCAGGTAATCCCTCCGTTTATCTCCATGGGTCAACGTTTTACCGTTGGTGAAGCCGAAGAATTAAAAGCATTTCATTCAGCAGGGTTTTTAGGAACAGAATTTGGACCATTTCTAATCCCTGATCCTTCTGGAGGACTCGAAAGTGTTCGACCTCCACAAGGTATGTCACTCAAAAGATTTGAGGCTCGGTATAAATTGTATAAAGAACTGGCCAGTAAAAGCAAGGTCATGGAGGAAGGTAGTGACTACCAAAGAGAGTCATTAATGCGTTCTATGGAACAGTCTTACCGCTTGTTAAATTCTCCTGAGGCAAAAGTATTTGACCTATCACAAGAACCAAAAGAAGTTTACGACACCTACAATACAGGACGATTTGGCCTAGGATGTTTACTAGCCAAAAGACTAGCCCAGAACGGCGGACGATTTATCAGCGTATCTACAGAATATGAACCTTTTTTAGGTTGGGATACTCATGAAAACGGACATACCCGAGCCAAAAAAATGAAGGAAATGATTGACAGGCCGATAGCGCAATTGATAAAAGATTTGGAGGAGAGCGGCCACCTCGACAGAACATTAATTATTTTGGCTAGTGAGTTTAGCCGCGATGCAATCATGGAAGGTAGGCCGGGCGAACCAGTAAAAGACCAAGTGAACCAACCCGATATTATTGAAGACGAAAAATTCTATGGAATGCATCGCCATTTTACCGATGGTAGTTCAATTTTACTTTGGGGCGGCGGAATCAAAAAAGGCCTGGTGTACGGTAAAACAGCCGATGAAAGACCTTGCTCGTCAATTGAGAATCCAGTCGTAATAGACGAGGTTCATCAATCCATATATCATGCTTTGGGAATACATCCTGAAACGCAATATACCATTGAAGGCCGGCCCTTCTACACCACACCTGATGGGAAAGGCAAGCCTATTCTAGATTTATTCGGAAATCCATTGACCAAATCTACTTGACGCTTTAAAAGCTTTTGTGTTAAAACACTAAAATGCCTACTTTTTAAAACTCGACATTGATGTATGCGTAAGTAATGTAAAGGTGTTTATTTTTTGAGGCAATATATCAGCCTGTTTTAAAATATATGATGCATAAGTTGGAAATTTAAGGTTTCAGCATCTTGTTTAATATCTTTGATAGGTATGCTCTTTTTCCGAAATGTAGTTTTTCGTGAAATGGTAGGGAATACACTGAATAGTTTATTAGCTAATTTTAAATTATGGTGATCTTTTGGTAAAGTGATAATAGATTATTAATCTTGAGGAAGGATTGTTTTACTGATTTAAAGAAATAGATTTTCATTCTATTCTAACCAATGATAAATAGTGGTTACAGGAACGTCAATAAAAATAATACGAATTTATGTCAAAACAGTTTCTACAAATACACCCCAAAGATAATGTGCTAATCGCATTGGTAAATTTGCCCAAAGACACTACTATTGTCCATTTTGATAATACCTTTCAACTACTAGTAAATACTAAAGTAAAGCACAAATTTGCAATAAAAAATTTTACAATAGGAGATGAAATCGTCATGTACGGTACTTTGGTGGGTACGACTACTCAGCCCATACTCCAAGGAGAAATACTTACTACTGAAAATGTGATTAATGCTTCTTCGGAATATAAGGTAGGAAACGAAAAATTATCTTGGGAGGCTCCAAATATAGATGCTTTTAAAAAGCGAACATTTAACGGTTACCATCGCCACGATGGTAGTGTGGGCACTGCCAATAATTGGTTGGTGATTCCTTTGGTTTTTTGTGAAAATAGAAATGTAGATGTGTTGAAATCAGCACTTTTGGATGCCTTGGGTTATACTACTACCAAAGATTTTGTAGTGGACACCGAAAGTTTGGTGAACCAATATAAAAACGGTGTATCTGACGAAACTATTCTGGCAACTGATATTATAAGAACTCCGGAAGAAATCAAACAGAACAGAACCTTTCCTAATGTAGACGGCATCAAATTTCTCAACCATGACGGAGGTTGTGGTGGTATTCGACAAGACTCAGAAACGCTCTGTAATCTGTTGGCGGGTTACATCACCAATCCCAATACCGCAGGGGCAACCATTCTTAGTTTAGGCTGCCAGAATGCACAATACAAGTTATTAAAGGCTGCCATTGCAAAACGCGATCCCAATTTTTCAAAACCGTTGGTTATTTTAGAACAACAAAAAAGTAAAAGCGAAAGGCACTTTATTGAAGCTGCCGTTAAAAAGACTTTCGTAGGACTGATAGCTGCTAATAAAATAGAGCGCAAACCAGCTCCTTTACGTCATCTGACCTTGGGATTGGAATGTGGGGGATCGGACGGTTTTTCAGGAATCTCTGCCAACCCTGCGTTGGGATATACGTCTGACCTATTGGTAGCTTTGGGTGGTACTGCGGTATTATCGGAATTTCCGGAACTTAATGGAGTAGAACAAGAATTAATAAACCGCTGTAATACACGCGCAAATGCTGAAAAGTTCGAATATTTAATGAGTGCCTATTCTGCAAGGGCAGTAGCCGTGGGTTCTGGATTTGAAAAAAATCCTTCCCCTGGAAATATTAAGGACGGACTTATTACCGACGCCATGAAATCGGCAGGGGCAGCAAAAAAAGGGGGTACTAGTCCGATAACGGATGTTTTGGACTATGCCGAACCCGTAACAAAAAAAGGTTTGAATTTATTGTGCACACCTGGTAACGATGTTGAAAGTACTACAGGCCTTGCAGGATCGGGGTGTACCCTTATTTGTTTTACTACCGGTCTAGGTACTCCCACGGGGAATCCTATAGCACCCGTTATTAAAATATCTAGTAACCATGCCCTGAGCGAGCGCATGAACGACATCATCGATTTTAATACGGGCAGTATCATAACTGACGATGACACCATAGAATCAAAAGGAGCAGAACTGTTGGACTATCTTATACAAGTCGCCAGCGGAACCATCACCCCTGCTTCGGTACGACTAGGACAAGATGATTTTATGCCTTGGAAACGGGGTATTTCATTATAGAGAAAATGAAGCAACTAAACAGAACAAATACTGCTATACATAAAACATTACCCTTGAAGGTAATGCAGTTTGGGGGAGGCAACTTTCTACGCGCCTTTGTGGACTGGATGATACAGGTATTGAACGAACAAACTGATTTTAACGGAGGTGTAGTCATCATAAAACCAACTGAGCGGGGTGACTACCAAGTTTTAAAGTCTCAGGACGGATTGTTCACTGTGGTTTTGGACGGCATCAAAAACGGAAGCTTAATGACCGAAAAAAAAGTGATCAGCTGCGTAACAGAGGTAATCAACCCTTATACGGAATGGAAAAACTATTTAGCATTAGCGAATGATGCGAACATCCGTTTTATAACTTCCAATACAACGGAAGCCGGAATAAAGTTTAACCCTAAAGATACTTTTAAGGACAGTCCTCCAAAAGAATTTCCGGCAAAACTCACCATTTGGTTGTACCAACGGTTTCTTTATTTTAATGGTGACACTGCTAAAGGCTGCATACTATTACCGCTTGAATTAATTGAGGATAACGGGTCGGTTCTTAAAGATGTTATCTTAAAAAACAGTGAACATTGGCAACTAGGAGATGCCTTTAAACATTGGATAGAAACAGCCAATTATTTCTGTAGTACGCTAGTTGACCGTATGGTTTCTGGCTACCCAACAGCTCGTAAAGATGAGATTCAGACTGCGACAGGATATACCGATCAGCTAATTGTTGCAGGGGAATACTATCACAGTTGGGTGATTCAAGGCCCACAATTGGTTCAAAAAGAACTTCCATTTGATAAAACGACCCTCAATGTAACCTTCGTAAATGACTTGGCGCCGTATCATGAAATGAAGGTACGTATCCTGAATGGGGCACATACGGCTATGGTTCCCGTTGCTTATTTAGCAGGAATACGATATGTAAAAGAAGCTATGGATGATGCTGCTATTAGTGATTTCGTGGAAACCCTATTAATCGAGGAAGCGGCGCATACCCTTGATTTTCCAGATGCGGTAAAACATCAATTCGTGGCAGATGTTTTAGATCGATTTAGAAATCCACTTTTGCAGCATCAATTAATCAGCATTTCTCTCAATAGCACCTCTAAATTCGTAACGCGCTTACTGCCTACCTTAAAAGATTATATCATAAGTGAAGATCAGCCGCCAAAACATATCGTATTTGGACTATCAGTACTCCTACTTTTTTATAAGGGAGAATTCAACGGGGTACAAATAGATTTGAAAGATGACCCAAAAGTGATTGAATTTTTCATTGAACAATGGGAACGATATACTACAGACAAAGTCGATTTATTTACCGTTGTAAACTATATTTTAAGCAATATTGATATTTGGGGAGAAGATCTGAACCAATTGAACGGATTGCCAGATTTGGTTACCCTAAATATTACCACTATTGAAAAAATTGGGATAAGAAACACTTTTAAAAACTTGTAGAAGTGTTTAATCAATTCATATAAAATAAACCTTTTATATTTTGATAACAGATACACATCAATGTTTCCTGCAGTACGAAACGATATGATATTCATCTGTAGATGAACAGATAGGTGTTAACTAAAGCAATTTCCTTCTTTCTTATTAGAAGTCTCTTCAAGGTTTCATTGTACTTGATTCTAAACAAGATTTGGTTATGTTAGATGTTTATGATAATATATCCTTTACTATATGCCCATGAATACCGCAACATTTGATTGGCCATTACCCTATACAAAATCAAAACTGGTTGTCTGTGAAAACCTAAGAAAGTTGGGAGGTACTAATCTTAGCATAATCTCACCAAAAGTCATTACTTTTTTTTATTTTAAATAAAATTTTCCTCAATTAAAGCTTACCGTTGCCTTCATAACACCAGTTTCTGGCTTTAACCAACTATCAAAATTTTCTATCATTTTAGTAAAGGGTACACTATGTGTTACGAAAGAGTCCGTTGGGAACTGATCCAATACACTAATTACATGTTCAAAATCTTCCTTAGTAGCATTTCTGCTGCACATTAATGTCATTTCTTTAGCATGCAAGGAAGGGTGATGATAGGTTAACTCTCCTTTTGAAAGCCCTACCAAAATAAACCGTCCACCATGAGCCATATAAGTTGGCCCCGATTCTAAAGCCCCTTTGTGCCCAGAAGCGTCAAAAACTGCTGTAGCCATATTTCCATTAGTAATATCAAAAATTTGTTGCCGAGAATCTTTTGAAACGTTTACGGTGTAATTCACCCCAATCTTTTCCTTTGCATAGTTCAATCGTTGCTCATTCATATCCAAAGCGATTACTTTTGCCCCAGCTATTTGTGCCATCTTAATAATACCAATACCTATAGGGCCGCAGCCAATTACGACAATAGTTTCATCTTTTTTTAATCCTGCTCTTCTAATTGCATGTGCCCCAATAGCCAAAGGTTCTACAATAGCCATCTGGTTATCGGATAAATGATTTGCCGGCAATAATAAGTCAAAAGGGACCGCTATTTGCTGCTGCATTCCCCCATCAGTATGCACACCAAGCACTTTTATATTTGTGCAACAGTTTGTTTTATCGTTACGGCAAGCAATGCATTTTTTACAACTTATATAGGGCATGACCACCACTTTATCGCCTGCCTTAATACCCTTTTCGTTCTCTCCGATTTCAAGCACTTCTGTAGCAAGTTCATGTCCTAAAATTCTTGGGTATGAAAAGAAAGCCTGATTACCAGAATACGCATGTAAATCTGTACCGCAAACCCCAACTTTATTGACCTTTAACAGTGCCTCATTCTCCTTTCTTATAGGAACTTCTTTTTCTTTAAGAATAAACTTACCAGGTTCTTCACAAACAATAAATTTCATCATACCCATAAAGCTAGCAAGTTTTATTTTTAAAAATGCAGTTTCAGCTAAGAAAGTAGGCCTAAACTATTAAACCTTGTGATTTTATAAAAGTATGTCCAGATCACTTTGACCTTAAATAATAAATATTGTTTAGAGGTTTTTTTCGTTAAAAGTCCTAAGGCGAGTCCCAATGTCTCGAGATATGACAAGCGCAGATGAACTTTCCTCTAGCCAGGTTTAGGAGAACCATCCGAGACCAAAACACTAGCAGTGATTCGATATTTTGGGTTTTATTTTTTTTAGCTTTAGTATGAAAATTATTTTGATATCGTTTTAAACCTCTACAAATCATTGTTAGATTCAAGTAATCACCATCTGTAACAAGTTCTTCTTGTCGTTATTATTTTAACATATAAGACCCAAATGCAATGATTGAGGTCAATAAAATCCTGAATAGGTCAATTTCCAAAATACTTCCTCTGAATTAACACATTTTGTATACCTACTTTTAAGATAATATATCTTTAACTACATGACCATGTACATCGGTCAATCGATAGCGACGACCTTGATGCTTAAACGTCAGTCGCTCATGATCTATACCAAAAAGATGCATTAACGTAGCATGAAAATCATGCACATGTACTGGGTCTCTTATTACGTTGTAACTGAAGTCATCAGTTTCTCCGTGTGTGTATCCTTCTTTTACACCAGCACCCGCCATCCACATCGTAAATGCTTTCGGGTGATGGTCACGACCATAATTTTCGGGCGTTAATTGTCCTTGGGAATAAACCGTACGGCCAAATTCGCCTCCCCAAACAACTAAGGTGTCTTCAAGCATACCGCGTTGTTTTAAATCTTTTATCAAAGCTGCATTGGCTTGGTCTGTTCGCAGACATTGGGCCTTAACACCACTGGGGCAATTACTGTGTTGGTCCCAACCTTGATGGTACAATTGAACGAATTTTACATCTTTCTCTAAAAGCTTTCTGGCCATCAAGCAGTTAGCGGCATAGGTTCCAGGGTCTCTACTATCTTCCCCGTACATTTCAAAAATATAGTCTGGTTCGTCTGACATGTCAGTAACCTCTGGAACTGAAGTTTGCATGCGAAATGCCATCTCGTATTGCGCCATTCTCGCATTAATTTCAGGGTCCCCATAGGCGTCATGCTGCACTTCATTTAGTTTTCCTAAATAATTAAGCATTTGTCTTCTATCATTTCCGTCATAATTTTCAGGGTCGCTCAAATACAAAACAGGGTCTTTTCCAGAACGGAATTGTACGCCTTGATGTTCCGTAGGTAAAAACCCATTTCCCCATAGTCTAGAATATAAAGGCTGTCCTCCCATATTTTTCGTTATCAAGGTGATAAAGGTGGGGAGATTATCGTTATCCGAACCCAAACCATAACTCAACCAAGAACCAATGGACGGTCTTCCTGCCAATTGATTTCCGGTCTGCATGAAGGTAATTGCAGGGTCGTGATTTATTTGGTCTGTTTGCATCGATTTGATAAAACAGAGCTCGTCAACAACCTCCGAAGTATAAGGTAGTAAATCACTTGCCCATGTTCCTGTTTTTCCATATTGTTTAAAATCAAAAATAGAGGGTGCCATAGGGAAGCTTGTTTGTTCCGCACTCATGCCGGTAAGCCGTTGCCCTTGACGAACGGAGTCAGGTAAATCTTGTCCGAACATATTTTTTAACTTGGGTTTATAATCCCACATTTCAAACTGTGACGGCCCGCCACTTTGAAAGAGATATACAATTCGTTTTGCTTTAGGCAAATGATGTGGGAGGCCCAAACGATTCTTATTGTACGATTTCAAAATCGCTTCAGTACTTGCGTTGTCCAATCCACCATTTTTAACGGATGCAAAGGCTTTTTCAGTATTCAGTAGCGAACCCAACGCAATGGCCCCAAGCCCCATTGAGGTTTTTGTCAAGAAGTTACGTCGGTCCATTTGACGTTCTATTTCCTGCAAATCTTTGTTGTTCGACCTTAAAATATCATCGTGATTGTGGCACATATGTTTTTATTATATCAAATCATTTAAACAAAATCCTTATATCAGCTTTCCCGTTTACCAACCTAAAGCACCCTCAATAGGGTGATTTAAGATGGTTATCGTTTTGTAATTGCAGCATCCGAATTAATAATAGTACTTGCGACAACAGCATTTGCAGCAACCAATGCTTCGTCATTATCGTTTGAAATTCGAAATTCACCAGAGTTCAACCAACCTTCAGCCTTGGAGTGCTTGGACTTAAATTTTTCATATTCTTCCAATTGTAAATCGGCTAAAAGATTTAATTCCGCCTCCTTAATTGTTCTTCCTGTCAACTTTTTAAAGGTATCAGCGATACCCGATTTGGTATTGGAATTCTGTAACATACCGTAACCTAATACACGTGAGGCTTCTACATAAGTAGGGTCGTTCATCAAAACCAAAGCCTGCAATGGCGTATTGGTTTCTTGACGTCGTACGGCGCAGAAAGACCTTTCGGGAGCATCGAATGTGGCAATTGTTGGGTGTGGCACCGAACGTTTCCAGATGGTGTACATACTTTTACGATACAATTTTTCTCCTTTATCTTCTTGGTAGGCTGATCCATTGATTTTCCAGAGTCCGGCAGGTTGATATGGTTTCACACTCTTTCCTCCAATTTTACGATTTAAAAGTCCGGATGCGACCAAGGCATTATTTCGTAACATTTCTCCAGTTAATCTACCTGATGGTCCCCGTGCAAGAAGTCTATTCGCTTTATCACGTATCAGTAATGCTTCGGTTGTCAAAGAAGATTGTTGATAGGTATTAGACATCACCATAACTTTGTGCAATGCTTTCACATCCCAGCCGGACTCCATAAATTGAATAGCCAACCAGTCCAACAAAGCCGGGTGACTTGGTAATTCCCCTTGGTTTCCAAAATCTTCGACTGTGCGAACTATTCCTGTTCCGAATAAATTTTTCCAATAGCGATTTACGGCTACACGAGCTGTTAAGGGGTTTTCTTTACTTGTGACCCATTTGGCCAAGCCCAAACGATTTTTTGAAAGACTATCTGGAAACGCAAATATTTTATCGGGAGTATTTGGATATACTTGCGCTCCATATTGGTCATATAAGCCACGCTCAAGTACAAAGGTTTCACGAGGTTCTTCCATTTCTTGCATTACAGGAATGTCTTTCACGAGTTCAATACTATCAACATAGGCTTTACGTACTTTTTGTAATGCTAACAAAGACTCTTGGTATGTCTTTGATTTCGTTGATAAATAATATGCTATTAGTGCTGATTTTTCTTCTGAATTAAGTCGATTCTTATTTTTGGCTACAATTGATTTTATAAAGTCTTGATTTCCAATTTGACTTACTTCAAGAGAGGTAAGTTCTTTGCTGAATACCAAAATATCGTCAACCGTCGCACCACCAATTCCCTTTCCTCTCCATCTGGCTCCAATTTGTAGTCCGGGGTCGTCCGGAACATCTTTCATGCCGTAAGCTCTTGAATTGAAGACAATATCTTTGTATAAATTATCAATTTCGGTTTTGGTCCCTAATTTCCTTCCATTTTGATAAATATGAAGTCCTTCAGCGGAGCTTGAACCATCATACGTCATGGTGAGTTGCACCCATTCTTCTTTCGGAATATCAGTTAAAGCGTATTTTACAATAGCGTTGCCTGGGTGTTGATGCGCTAATAAGGCCTCAAGCTTATTATCTCTTATTGCCAAGTGGTATCCTCGGAAATTATAAAGTTTTGCTCCAACGCCTTTGTGAAAAATAACACCGTTCTCTAGCTTTTGAGGAATAAACACCTGAATACCGATGCTGAAAGGTTGGTGTCGTTGAAAAATTCCTACGTTACCTAAATTCAACCAGGCATCTCCATCTAATTTTAATCCTTTACCCGTATGCCCTGTTGTGAAATTCGGATGCTGGTTGATTGCCCCTTGCCGCTCCATTTTTCCAATCTGAAAGGGAGGTAGGTTATTATTTAATTTACCCGTATTAAAATCAAAATGTGTTGTAATATTGTTCGAAAAATCTATTTGCGCTAGACTTTTGTAATTTTCTTCAGACACCCATTGTTGTGCTTTCTCAGTTTCCGTTTTAGCAATATCTAGTGTACTCTTTTTTTTCTCATCGATAAGTTTTTCAACATAATCTAAAAACTGCGTTTGTTCCTTTTCAGGCAACAATAAAGTAGGTGCAGGCATTGACCAATCAAAAGAAATTTGTCCCGATTCCTGTATGTTATTAAAGAAACTATACATCTCATAATAATTTTTTTGCGAAATGGGGTCATACTTGTGGTCATGACATTTGGCACAGGCCATGGTTAAACCCAAAAAACCTTCGCTAACCACATTGGTTCTGTCAGACACATATTCTGAACGAAATTCTTCATTAATAATTCCACCTTCTCCGTTTTGTGGGTGAAGCCTATTGAAGGTCGTTGCCAAAATCTGTTCATCTGTGGCATTTTCCATCAAATCTCCAGCCATTTGCCAACGAATGAATTGATCATAGGGCATATTTTCATCAAAAGCTTTAATGACCCAATCGCGATATGGTGAAACGTCGCGGTAGCGATCTACGGTATAGCCATGGGTATCTGCGTAGCGCGATAAGTCCATCCAATCTAAAGTCATTTGCTCTGCATAATGAGGCGAAGCGAGTAGCCGGTTAACTTGCTTTTCATATGCGGTTTCAGAAGTATCGCTCACAAAAGCTGTTATTTCTTCAAGCGTTGGAGGAAGGCCGGTCAAATCAAAACTCAACCTTCGTAACAAAATTTCCTTATCTGCATTTGGACTAGGCTCCAAATTTTCAACTTCTAATTTGGCAAGAACAAAATTATCAACGGGATTGGCTACTTTTTCCTGCAACTTAACTTCTGGTGGGTTTTGTTCTGCAGGAGCAATAAATGCCCAATGGTCCTTGTATTCGGCACCTTCCTCAACCCATCTTACTAGCATTGCCTTTTCGTAATCTGTTAAGAACAAATGTGATTCTGGATCAGGCATCACTATTTCAGGGTCATCACTGAGAATACGTGCTACTAAGAGACTTTTACTGGCATTACCAGGTACGATGGTGTATTTTCCCGGATTATTCTCAGATTCTTTATATGCCAAATCTGGTGAATGTAGCTGCAGCCCTGCTGAAATTTTAGCTTTATCAGGACCATGACACAAGTAACACTTATCAGAAAGTATGGGCTTGACATGCCGGTTAAAATTGATTTCTTTTGGTAGTTTTTTATACGCTAATTGAACCGGCTCTGACATATCCGGGCCTCCACATGAAGATAATACTAGGACACCTACCAAATATAATACAAGATATTTCCTGTTTAGCTTATACATAGTTTTTAGCAATTTTTAAAATTTAAAATTTTCGTCAACGATAAAAGATAAACTTTCTTTTTCACCAGAAGCCGCCTTTGCATAATCAGAAGTTACTTGAGTTCTCGAGAGATATACCCTTTTTAATTCTGGTAATTCTTGTAACAAAGGAAGCGAGATATTCGAAATCCGAGAAGCATACAAATTAAGAACTTCAAGGTGCGACAAGTCTTTAAGGTAAATTATTCCTGCATCTGAAATAGTTGTTTTATCCAGTTCAAGTCTAGTTAAATTCTTAAAACCAGAGATGATAGAAAGCCATTCATCTTCTACATTTGTTTCCGCTAAAGAAAGCCAAGTGATATGATTTTTAGCAACTTCTAACGCTGCCATTTTTTCTTTTGTAAGGCCAGTACTGGAATAACTAATATCTAGCAAAGAATTCGTGTCTCCAAAAGTCTTTACGAAAAAACCTTGTTGCCTAAGTAATGATATCTGGATACTGTCTAAAGGAGCTATCTCTACTTTTTCGTACCAAGGTCGTGGTGTCGTATCTAGCCCATAACTGCGCATTAGCAATGGTTTTATACTTTTACCAACCTCTAAATTGCTTACGGCACTTTCAAAAGATGCACCTTGGTCAATCCACCATTCTACAGTTTTAATTTCATCATAGGTTAAGACATTGGCAGTAGGAGGCATAAATTTAATATTTTTTTGAGAAAGTGTGATTCTCCTGAAAAGCTCACTTTCTTCTAAATTACCAGCGAAGACTATTTGGCCTCCGTCACCACCTAATAATAAGGAATCTGGATGGCTCATATTTAAACCGCCTCGTTTTACTTCATTACCATGGCAAGAAACACATTTCGCGTCAAAAATAGGTTGTATCAATTCTCTATAGACAATTACACTATCGGGATTATTGAATCTAGGCTTAAGACTAGCATCCTTTTTAGATACCAAAAATTTTTGTATCGGCTTTGGCGCATATTCTGTAAGGTAAGTATTGCCATGAGTTAGGTTACCTCCTTTGTGTCCTTCAACAGACAACAAGATAATTAAAAGGACATTGAAGCCATGCTGTAATAATTTTGGATAGCTATTAAATTTCAACTTAATCCACCATCCTATAAAAGCAATTGGAACAAGGGCAATGCCCAACCAACGGTGGATAAAAATCTGATCTTCTTCATAAAGTCCAGATTCACCAAGATACCATCCACAAAGCGCAGCAGCAAATGCTGCAAGACCACCAATAAACCATGCAATCGGAATAAGCTTACTAGGCGTTTTGGTTTTTTGAAAGTTTTCCCACCACTCCAATAGAATTGCTAGCAATATAAAACCAATTGGTAGATGCACAAAAAGCGGGTGAAAACGACCTATAAACGTAGTAAATTCTAATACAATCATACCTAATATGGAGCTTAACTAATTAGGCTAAGGTTATCCCATAACCTCATTAAATTGGTAACTAAATTATGGAATCGTTGACCTTAACTATTTACCATCTAAATTTAAGCAATACCAAACGAACCTAAGAAACAAAAACTTGACAAAACGTAAACAAGGTACAAGTTAGTATCCGACACTAGACTATTTGGCTTGAACAAAAAGCGCTCCGAAATAGTCATAAAATTATATCGTTAAGTAAGAGTGTAACCAATACTAATTTTGATAAGGAAGAAAGGTTTGTTAGAACAAACGGACATTCGAAGCCCACCAGCAAAGAACATTAGCTATTTGACGCTACTATCAAGATAATTTTACTTCAATAGTATTAACAGTTAAAGAATTCTATTTGATTTTGACTTTCAATTATTTAATTTTCAACTACTAACTATAAAAATATTGATACTAAACACTCGTTTTAGTTCCATGATTTGTCATCAAAGAATCTTCGATTCTAAACTATATATTTATTAGTTGAAAGTTACTTTTACATTAATTAGCTGTACGTACGTTTACAAATCGTACACATGGATTGTAACAACTCGTAAAGGGACTACTCTGATTAGGGCTAGCGCTTTTAACACAAATTACTAAAACATATCAATCCTGAATATTCAGCACTTTAAGAATTTTACTAAAGACGGAAAAGTTATCATACACCCCTTGAAATTCATCTGATCTGGGTCCATAAGCAAATATAGGCACCATAACGGCCGTGTGGTCCTCAGTTGTAAAATCGCCTTCAATCATCCCACTCTTTAAATTCCCCTGAGGTATACTGAACCCAGAAGTTTCATGATCCGCGGTTACAATGACCAAAGTATTGCCCGTAGCATCTGCAAATTTAACTGCCTCCGTAATGGCGCGATCAAAATCGATGCCCTCGGATACAATTCCAGGTACATTGTTATGATGACCATAACTATCAATTTGAGCCCCTTCTACCATTAAAAAAAAAGGTTTATTCTTATTATTCAAAAAAGCTAGACCATTTCTTGTAGCCTTCGCTAGCGCTGCTCCACGACCTTCTAAAATACTTGGAACTCCCTCCTTTGATAAAAAATGTGCAACACGTTCCTCTTTACTTGTTTCTATCCCATTACTACTTTCCTCAATTACAAAACCAATTTCATTAATGCCTTTTGCAACAGCTTTAGCCCCACCACCAACAAGGAGTGAAAGTTTACTTTTGTACAAGTCTGAAATAATTCCGTCAATATCAGAACGATCTATTCTATGGGCATAAAAAGCTGATGGCGTGGCTCCTGTGATATCATCGGTAGTTATACAGCCAGAAAGAAAACCTTCTTCATACAGCACTTCCGTTAGGTTCATCACCGGACTACCCAAACTATCTACACCTATAGCACGGTTATTTGTTTTTACACCAGTCGCTAAAGCTGTTCCGGCCGCAGCCGAATCTGTTGTAAAATCATCGGCCGATTGGGTTTTTAACAGACCTATACTCTTGAATTGCGTAAGGGTCAAGGCTCCACCGTTGGCTAGCACAGAAGATGAAATTTGCGTAAGGCCATTACCGTCTCCAATCAACAAAATAATATTCTTTACTTCGGTATTCTTTTTGTCCGATTTATAGCTTGGCTTATATACCTCGGAGGATTCGGTATTGTAATAAACACGATCATTCAATGTATTCAAATAAGAAGCAGAAGCGTATGGCATATCTGTATTTATATAATCTACCCCAAGATCTAAAAATACCTTCCATGCTGTTTTGGAGTCCGGAGCGCCCCAAAAGCGAAAGGGTTTGTTATAGGCATGCGCTTTATCTATGGTAGACTTTACCTTTTTATAATCCGATAACGTCAATCTGCCTTTGCCGTTCCAAGGCGAAAAATTTTTAAAATTAAGACTGATTAATGCCACTTTATCCCATACTTTTTTATTTTCTGGAGCCTCCAAGCTTTGGTAGTCAAAAGTTATATATGCTGGATAATTAAAATAATCTTCAACTTTAGGACGGTTTCCGGAAATTACAATTGCAATAGATGTATCATTAACAATTTCAGGATATTGATTTAAAACTAATACCAATTGGTTCAGCGTAGCATAGGGCTCAGATTTTATATCTATCAATAATTGTAGAGGCTGACCTTTTCCTAACTGCAATGATTTCATGTTTTTAATAGGGTGCAAATACAGGGTTTGGAGCGTGCGTTCCAGTAAAATATCAGATGCGTCATGGGCAACATAAAGACTCCCTCCCTTAAGAAAAACATCTATCTCAATAGAGTTAATCCCATTGGCGTAAGCGCTCCAAAAGGGCACTTCTTGTAAATAATCATTGTGCGAATGGACTTTAAAGGATTGGGCAGTGACACGTTGAATGGTTAATCCCAGAACAAGAAAGAAAAAATAGCGTTTTAACATAATCTTTATATAATAAGTGAAACTAGAAAAGAAAAGACAACAGAACAAAAACTAAAAAGTTGTCATATCCATACGAATATAAGCTTCCTGTTAATTCTTTATAAATATCATTCATCTACGACCATAAATAACTATGTGTATCAAATTAGTTGGGTTTCGTTTCAAATAAAATCAAGAAACAGAAAAAAATACGTGATTTGTAAAACAATTGGAAAAGGTAAGACTGGGGTGTACTACAATACTAAATATTAGTTTGTTTAATTTTGTTCTCATTTTTGAAATATTTGGATTAGCGTCAATATTTTATTTCCCACTTACCTTTTGTCAATTGTTTAAATTTTCATAGCTAATCGGTTTGTCTTTGGACTATTATTCAACGATAAAAAACAATGTCTCCAAAAAATTTACATCGTTTTTCAATGCTGTGTCTGTATTTAATATTTATGTTTTAACATTCTCCTTCGTCCATTACACATAAAACAAATCCTAAGTTTCATCCTTGAGAAGATTAGAAAACAGAATAGTACTTGTGACAGGCTCTGCTCGCGGAATCGGCAAAGCAATTTTACAACTTTTTCATAAAGAAGGCACCACAGTATTAATCAGTGATATAGGAGACAAAGAATCCCTAACTTTTTCTAAGTCACTATCAGATAAAAATGAGTATTTGCATTTAGACGTTAAATATGAAAATGAATGGCGAAAAATCACTGAATTTATTATTGGAAAATATGGCAAACTTGATATTTTAATCAATAATGCAGGTATAACCGGTTTTCTTGAAACTAAAGGTCCTTTTGATGCTGAAAATATTGAATTAGCTTCTAGGAATGAAGTTCATAGCATTAATTCTAATGGCGTAATGCTCGGTTGTAAGTGTGCTATAAAACTTATGAAAAAAAGGGGTGGTAGTATTGTAAATATTTCCTCCCGAAGTGGTTTTGTAGGAATTCCAGCAGCCGTTGCTTATGGTTCTAGTAAGGCCTCTGTTCGAAATCATACTAAAAGCGTAGCGCTATACTGTGCCGAAAAGAAATACAAAATCAGGTGTAATAGTATTCATCCAGCTGCAATAATGACCCCTATGTGGGATGAAATGCTGGGAAAAGGAGACCAGCGAGAAAAAATGATTAAATCTGTTGAGAATGGTATTCCTATGGGTTATTTCGGAGATGCAATGGATGTTGCTTATAGCGCTCTATATCTTGCAAATGATGAGTCAAAATATGTAACCGGAATTGAATTGACTATTGATGGTGGAGTTTTAGCTGATAGTGCCGCAAGACCTGAATGAAATAATGTCTATTCCATATAATCGCAAATAAACATATAGCCAAGGCTCTACCTACTTTGTTCTATCACAGCTCTTTCTAAGCTTTCTCAATGGATTTTCTTTCAGCATCTGTTTTTGCTAGGTTAATCGCTGTTCTTAAATGCTCTATTTGTTTACTTTGGCTACTGCCTTTATAGAGTTTTGCCAGTAAGGAATGATTTTCCTTTAAATCGATTTTTAAAGCTTCGAAAATAGCTTCTTCCTTATGATTTGCTTTTGATAGTGCATAAGTGCTGTTCAAAGCAATTATTGGCGAATATGCGATTAGAAGTAATTGGTTGTATAACTGAAGTATATTTTCCCTTTTTTCTTTAGAGTTTTCGAGTTTTGTATCCCAAAATGAAATGCCAGCTTCTAAATGATATTTGATCACATCTCCTTGAGCTGATTTATTTAAAAAATAAGTTCCTTTTTCAATTAATTCAAAATCTCAATTATCTTTATTTTGGTTGGCATATAAGACCAATTCGCCTTAATGGTCTATTCTTTCATCAAATCTCGAAGAATGAAAACATAGTAAGGCCATTAAGGCATTTACCTTATAGAGGTATCTAATTTTTAATAGTTTTTTCTCTTCTAATTGTATTATCGCAATCGCTAGAATTTCTTTATAAATAGAACCGATGTTAAATTTATCAATTACTGCTAATACATTTTTCCTCTCTCCATTAAAAAACCCAAAACATTTATTATAAATAATTTCATCTTTTTTAGCAACTAGAGCATTTCAATTAAACTTTTCATTTTGATTTAAATTAGTGAGAAGAGAATCCAATTGGTTTTCGATTTTATCCAGCCAGAAAATACAATAAGCGTAGAAAGAGATAGTAAACCGAGCCTAAAGCTTCAGACTCCAATTATTCTTGATAGCATAAAATTATTTTTCTCAAATTCATAAGGATAACCTTCTGTGGTCATCATTAACGTTTTTGTCCTAGCAAATACTGAGGCTAGAAAACAACAGGCCGCCAAAGTTGCTGTTATTAGCAAATAATTTAAAATTCGGTTGTTTGTTTCTGAAACTATTAGATTGGCAATAAAAGCTATGGAAAAACAGGCTAATAAAGCACTTATTAAAGTAAAGTGCTTGGCAAGTTCATTCCAATATTCTAAAGTAATTGCACGTATCGTATTCTGGATTTTTTATATCTTTTTGTTTTGTAAATCTAGTAAAACCATAAAACAGAAGATTAAAAAATAATTCTTTCAAAGTTATATTGTCAAAGAATTTACCTTGTTTGTTTTTCTATTTTAAATTCTCTAAATCTAATTCGGTGAAATACCAGTTCTTTTTATAATTTTTTACACAAAATCTTAAGTTCGACTTGCCTTTCGTCAATTGATAATTGTTTTCAATGGAGGTCTTTGCAATAAAATAACTGAATTCAAGTCTATGTTCAGGATATTTCTTTTTACCCTCGGCAAGAAATTGAATCGCCTCTTTCGGAGAATTAAGATTTTCAACAAAGAAATCTGTAAAGCTGTTTATTTGTTTATTTACAAGAAATTTATAGACATTTTCATCAGTACTTTCCAATATTTGGTAAGCAATATTTTTCGCTTCTAAACTATCTCCTAAATCTTTTCTGTAATGGAATAACATAATTGGCGGGTATTCAAAATCATTCTTTTTTTCATAATATTCCACTAGCATATTAAAAGCGTCAATATTCCTATTATTAATGGTTTCAACTAATAAAGAAGCATAGTCATCTTCTAATATTTGAGTACTTATACCATATTTATTTTTAATTTTCACTTCATAACTATTGAGGTATTCGTCTATCTTGAAGTCAGTATTTGTAGATAATACATTGAAATCATTAAAATTTCGATAGTCATTAAATAAATATTTTATAGCATCTAAAAGAGATGATGCAGGTAAATCACTATGGTTTGAATTATACTTTTTAACTAAAACATTTTTGTTTGATACGTTGGCTTCAGTTTTTTTTGCAATCCAATTGAATTCGTTGTCTTTTAATCCATACCCTAAAAAAAAGCTTCCATCAACTTTTGAATTTAATGTTTCTGTTAGTTTTTTGTAAAACGCAGTAGATCCTTCAGTAAGAGATAATGCAATAATACTTTGAAATGTAATGTCTTTTTGGAATAGTAGGTTGGTTGTAAAATAAGCTGTATTTGAGTGTCCAATGATGCTATTATAACCAGATATGCTACAGGTACTATTTATATAAGGTACTACCTCAGATACAAGGAAATTTTTTAAATCATTTGGTTTCTCTAGATAATCCAAACCATCAAAATTAGGTTCAGTTTCAAGATTTCTATCATTATGAAATATACCAACAACTATTGCTGGTGGTATAACGTTAGTCCCATAATCATAACCATCTTCTTCTGTAGTTTGTTTACCCAAAATATGAGTATAGCTGGCTACCATCTTAAAAAGTGAATATCCATCTAGTGTATAAATAACTGGATATTTTTTTGTTTTATCATAATTCTCAGGGAGAGAAATCTTAATAATTCGTTTTTCATCTAGGAAATATTTAGAATCTAATTTTATTACTTTATAGTTAGTTTTATGTTCTTCAAAGGAGGATTCTGTTTGACAATAAACCACTACGTTTATTAGTACAAACACTAGGAGACTAATTATTGATTTCATAAATTTTTATTTGTTCAATTTTTGAATGGGAACGCAAGAAGCGTATATCTGCTCTGCGAATGTTATTTTTAATGGAACTAATAAATCCCTATATCAACCGTTTTGTAAATATATCTTGTTTCTAAGTGTATTGTTATCTACTACTTCCATTATAGCTCAAAGGCCGAAGAGTATATTAGAATCTTTGATAAGAACCTAGAAGTTATGTAGCGTTAAGTGACCGTGATTAAAGAACTAATATTCATTCCAGAGAAGGTCTATTTATAAATTCTAAACAAAAAAAGAGACTACCTTTTTAGACAGCCTCTTTTTTTTTGGTTTATTTACTATTAACGAACACAAGGATTTGTACCAGTATCTAACGTTATACCTCCATTCGGGGGTCCATCTGCAGAAGGGCTAAAAGAAGCCAAAACTCTACCATCAGAAACCCTAGTTATTGTATAACCTACTTCCTCGTCAAAACTCCCTCCGGAAAATGAGATACTCTGGGTTGATACACCTTCAGGGACTGTAAAGGTTACTGAGGTTGCTAATCCATCATCCAATGTAAAACGAGATTCTTCACCATCGCTAACTACAACTATTTCAGCTCCATTCCAACCATCTCCATAGGTATCCTCAAAATCAATGGTGATATCACCTGTTATTACAATAGGACAAGAAATAGTTGAGAAATAACGATAAGGAGAGAGAAAAAACCCGTCTTCTAATGACGGTGAATTGTTTCCTACGTTAGTGAAAGTTCTTCCATCTTCCATAAGAACTTCAAGACGCACAATAAGTTGATCAGAGTTGAAAACATCATCTAAGTCATTTTGTATGCCTGCAGCATCTAACAATTCTTGGTAAGCAAAGGAGAAACTTCCCGTGGGATATCCAAAACGGCCCGATGTTAGTTCAGAAGCTGTGATAGTTTGTATCAATGTTTCTTCAACATCTGTGGTACCATTACTATTGAATTCCGATTCAAAAAACGTATTGTCTTGAAAGTCAACAAAAATTTGAACCTCACTAACCAAGTCACCAGCTGGTGCTTGGATTTCAAAATCTACAGCCAGTTCGGATTCTGGCACATTGAAAAAGTCAAAAGTAGTTCCTGTAAGTGATAAGGTTCTTACAACTATTCCCGGGACTACGCCACTGTCTAAATTAACAGCTACATTGTCATCCACTGAGCATGAAATCGTACAGAAGACTCCAAGCGTTACAATTAAAATTAATTTTATATATTTCATGTTGTGTTATTTTTTAGTTAGCGGGTGGAGTACCGTTAGTATCCCAATAAACAAAAACACCGTTATTAGGTTTTTGGCTGATATTACTGTTGGTGTTAACAGCGTTTGCTGGGTAAAATAGTGAATTCATGAATGTACCGGGATCAGGGTTCAGGTTAGGCTGTAATGTAGTTGGATAATTCGATCTTCTATAAAAATTATAGGTGTCGATTCCCATACCTACGCCGGACAAAATAAATTGTTCTCCCAATATATTCCATCTTCCCGTTGTATCGGCATTCTGGAAATTCGTATCTAAGACAGCTAAAAAATCAGCAACGTTGACGTCTGTAGGAGCAAAAGACATATCGGCATCTGGATCAACAATACCCGAGTTCCGAACCTTGCCTACATGTGTTGCTACTGCTTGTTGCATAAGGATTCCTGCAGCAGCTTCATCTCCTGCCATCATTGCCATTTCAGCTTGTAAGAACTGAATCAGGGAGGCAGTAATTATAGGAGTTATGCCAGCTCCTCGGGCTCCCGTGGTTAAGCTAATACCGGTTAAACGGCTATCATCAAAACGTCCTCCAAACGGGTATACACCCCAAGTGGATCGTAAGAAGTTATCAGCAGGAATGCCCTCTTCACTTCCATGGTCACGGCCCCAATAACCGTTATCCAAAGCACAAAATGAAAACCCGCCCGCAAGATATTGCGGAGGTGGATTGGTGATGACAGAGCAGCCTATTTGCCCAGCATCCGGTGGTAATCCAGGAAGATTTGCACTTGGTACCCCGTTGGTTTGTCGATATACGATATAACGTAATCTAGGATCATTCGATTTCATCATCTGATCCATATACCAGTTTGCAATATAATCGCCAGCTCCGGTTACGGAATAGCCATCTACATATCTTGGATTTCTTGTTTCCGGTTGAGCGAGGCCAGTACCCCATTGGAATTGAAAATCATCTTCGGTATTTTGAATGTAATTACCACCAGCGATAATAGCATTGAACTGCCCTTGCGCAGACGCGTCAACCAACTGGGTTTGGGCCAACAACTTTAGACGAAGGCTATTGGTTGCCAATTGCCATTTATCAAAATCATTATCATAGAATAAATCATTCTCAGGATCTCTAACGGTAGCGTTCGTAAAGTTAGCATCTGCTTGATCTAGAAAATCAAAAGCTGCAGCATAAATTTCGGCCCCAGGAGTTAACGTTGGCGCAAAAACCCCATCTCTTGCTTGTAAAGCATCGTTGAAGGGAATATCCCCAAAAAAATCAACCATAGAAGTGTAGACATACGCTTGCATAAATCGAGCGATGCCCACATGCCTAGTAAGCCCTTGTTCTTCTGCTATGGGTATCATAGTCTCAATGTTCTGCAGAACACCTCTGTAGGCATTACTCCATTCCCGATCTTGCGTAGCATCTAGAAGGTTAGCGTTGTACAAGCTTCCAAAGAAGTTGCCGATTCGGGTTAGGTCCATTCCCATTTCATCAAGACCAGAATCTCCGTTAGTTGTAAAAAAATCTTCATCACTGCCGCCGCCGGCAATATGTCTAGCGAAATTTTCTTGAACCGTAATAAAAAGGTTATCCACGTCTAAGGACGCCTCTGTAAGTGCATTCGGATCTAGTGTAAAATCCAATTCGGTCGTTTCACAGGATTCCATTTGAATCATCAGTACGAGCCCAACTATTAAATAACTATATTTTTTCATTATTTCAATTTTAAAATGTGTGAATTAAAACGTTGCCTTAATTCCAAATCCGTAGCTTCTAGCAGCAGGTCCTGCCAAAAAGTCGAATCCGGAACCATTACCTACACCCAAACCGTTAACGTTGGGGTCAAAATTCATACCGTCTGGGGTATTAAATGCGTCAACAAACAAATTACGCCCGGAAACAGTAAATGTTACACTTCCAAATGGTGTTCTTTCCAATGCTTTAGGTGTCATCGCATAGGCCAGAGAGACTTCCTGTAGACGGATGTGGGTGGCATCAAATACGGCAGCTTCAGGTTTTCCAAAAAATCCAGAACGATTTCTGAAGACCAAATCAAAACCACTTATCTGAGTCGTATTTGGTGTGCTAGATGTAATATTTCCATCACCATCTCTAGTTACGTTGTTCCCAGGTAAGATAAAAGTTCCCAATCGGTCAACACTATCGTCAGTTACACCTCTTCCTAATAAAGCGCCAATGGTGGCAGAATAGATATCGCCGCCTTGTTGATAAGCTATTTGCCAGCCCAAAGTAAAGTTTTTATAAGACATAGTGTTTATGAAGTTTGCCGTAAAGTCCGGGTTTGGATCTCCTATGATACCATTATTGGTTGCAGCCGCATAATCTCCCCTTTGATCGACAACTAAATTCCCATCATTATCTCTGGCAATACGACCTCCAAACAAGACCCCTAAAGGCTCTCCTACAATCGCTGCATTCCCTAGATTACTAAAACCAGAGTATATAATTTGTTCTGTATCCTGTCCAAGATCAGTCACAACAGGGTCAAGTGCAGTGAAATTCATAGAGGAATTCCAATTAAATCCACCTTGGTTGTTGGCTCTGAAGAAATCTACACCCAAAGCTACTTCAATACCATCGTTGGTGACTTCTCCAATATTGGTGTTCGTTAGTGAGAAACCCGTAGCTGGATCTAAAGGCTGTTGTATGATCAAATCGCTTGTCACCCTAGTAAATAGTGAAATATCTAAACTAATACGGCTATCCCACCATCTAGATTCAATCCCAACTTCTATCTCCCTCAAGGTTTCAGGTTTAAGATTAGGATTACCTAGTATTTCACCGACTTGCTGACTGATTAGATTGTTTCCTGCACTATCTGTAAAATCTTGTACATCAAGATTAAGAACTGTGGCGACAGGAAAAGCGGATTGGGTTTCAAAGTTGGCAGAAGTTCCAATACCACCTCTAAGTTTAAGGTAATTCAAAACATTACCCTTTAAACCACTGATAACTTCCGTTGGCAGTATCGAAATACTAGCACTTGGATAAAAAAGACTTCTATTGTCAGCGGCAAAATTAGAGACCCAATCATTACGGCCTGCTAGTGTTAAAAAGACCCAGTTATCATAATCCGTTTCAATTTGAGCATATAGGCCTGCAATATTTCTTTGACTGGTAAACTGAATAGGTAAGGTATTGGCAAAATTAAAATGTCTTAACACCCCAAAAACTTGTTGCGTATCACTATTAGCGCCATTTCTTTCAAATATTTCGCCCCTAGTAGTACCTCCAAGAGTAAAATTGAAACCTACCTTCTCACTCAAGTCATATTGGCCGGTCAAAACTAAGTTGTGATCAAAGATGGTGTTGTCGTTGGTGAATGTTTGCAGCACACCCGATTGCAAACGAGCTCCACCGTCGGTACCTCCGCGGTTTTGATAGGTCGTGTTAAACTCCGAAGAGAAATCCACACCAGCCCTGTAAGATAAGTTTAATTGGTCATTGATCTTATAACCAATCTGCGCTTGACCAAAAATACGATTGGTTCTTTGTGATACTTGGGAATTGGCCACTGTCCATAAAGGATTTTGAATATCGTTCCCAGTTCTATAGTACACGCTTCCCCCTGTAAGTGGGTTTTGGAAGGGTTGTCCTAACAAATCCACACTACGTGGTGTAAAAAATAAATTAGAGAATAGTGAGGAGCTCTGCGAACCGGCTGCAGTGCCACCTGTAGCTGCTGCTACTGGAGGTGATCTAAAATTGGTGCGCGCAAAGTTAATGGTACCATTTACGGTAAACTTATTATTAAGTTCCGCTCTACCTCCTACACCAAAAGTATTTCTGGTTAAGCTGTTACCCGGTGTAAAACCGGTCTCATCCAAATTACCATAGTTTAGGTTGAAGGCAGTTTTACCGTCGTCCGAGGATTTTCTAAAATTTACGTTTGTCGTTGCAGTACCTCCTGTTTTAAAGAAGCCTTCTACGCTCTGGTAAGGTCTATACGCTAAACGGGCATTCTGAAATTCTGGAAAAGCATCCCTTAAGGCTTGACTACCGTATCGGGAAAAAGGGTGCGGTATAGTCACATCACTATTTCGCACACCAGGGTCGTTTTCAAAACTGGCCACGTTGTCCCGGTTAAAGCTTGATCCAAAATTACTGAAGAAGGGTTGAAACAACTGATCGCCCCCGTTACCAAATTCGTTTTGGTAGCTCGGTAAATTGGAGATTTCATTAAAAAAGTAGGAGGAATTAACAGTTACTTCGCTTTTCGAAGGCCCTTTACCGGCACTACTACCCCCTTTGGTCGTAATCAAAATCACCCCATTACGGCCTAAAGAACCGTATAAGTTGGCCGCAGCTAGACCTTTAAGTACGCTGATACTTTCAATGGAATTAGGGTCCAGGTCTAAAAATCTACTCGATCCGGAATTACCTTCTAGAAAACTATTTCTGTCGTCACTGCCCGAAGATGCAGATACTGCATTAGTATCGGAGTTAAACGGCACTCCATCCACAATGAAAAGTGCTTGGTTACTTCCACTGAAGGAACTCAAACCACGAATCACCACATTAGTACCCGAACCTGCCAAACCACTTTGGTTGGTAATCTGTAGTCCAGCTACTTTACCATTAAGAACTCTAGCAACATCTCCAGTTGACCTACCTTCCAAAGCTTCTTGGTCAACCTCTGCTACGGCATAACCAAGAGCTTTTTTCTCCCGTTTGATACCTTGTGCCGTAACAACAACCTCTTCTAAGGCTTGAGTATCTTCTTCCATTTGCACATTTACAGTGTTACCTGCACCTACTGCCTGCCTAACATTCTTTTGTCCTATATAAGTAAAAAGAAGTGTTTGCCCTGTTGCTGCGTTAATGGCGTAATTACCATCAAAGTCAGTTTGAGTTCCATTGGTTGTTCCTTCAACAACTATGTTAACCCCGGGCAAGGGTAGCCCGTATTGATCAGTAACCGTCCCGGATACCGTTTTGTCCTGTGCAAAGGAAATCTGCACAATTAGCGCCAAAAACAGCGTTAAAATTCCTTTTAGCTTTGTTCTCATTTTTTAATTTAAATTAAGAGTTAGTTTTCTTGTCTCCGTTTATTATTCCCTCAGAAAAAGGTTAACAAAAAGTTAAAGACGCCGCAAGGAAATAAAAAAAAGAAGGTGATAATTTTGTTTGAAACGAAACCCGTAAAATTTGCTATAAAACTTTAAAAGCTTAAAGAAGAATGTAATACTAATCGTATTATTCGTATAAAATTCATGATTAATAAAGAGATCATTGGTTGGGTAAATACAAGAAAGATAAAATAAGCCAATACCAATATTTTTTCTTTAAGAACTCACCCAATACCCTCTTAACAAGTACTCAAATAACCTTATAAAATCCATACGTTTTAAAATTTATTACGCAAGACAGGTAATTTGCAACAAGAATTACGTCCAACAATAGAACAACTTTAATGTACTTTAAGTCTAATGTTTAAATAATTATTTCTTCAGTAAGATTTAATGGTAACAAATCTTACTGAAGAAAGAGCATGGGATGTACCCCAAAGCTTATTTTACGGACAATTACATAGTATATAACTTTTAATCAATCCAAAATATCAGATATAAAATGTACTAGATAAGAGCAAAATAATCATCGAATATTGGCTTATATTTTTCTGTGACCTGTTGTTCAATTTCATCCGATATTACAATACAACAAGAAGATTTGGTTTCTTCAATACGAACAATGAATGATGAGTTCACTATTGTAGATTTATTTATTCTTAAAAAATCTGAAGGCAATAGCTGTTCTAATCTTTTCATTGTTATCCTAATCAGCACCTTTCTGTTAAGACAGAAAATATTCACATAATATCGATCTGACTTTATAAATTTTATTTCATTTTTATCAAAAAGATACTTTTTATTGCCGTCAGGTATGACGATTTTAACTGATGAATTTATCATGATTTATTTTTGATTGATGATTGATGATTGATGATTGATGATTGATGATTGATGATTGATTAAGTTGAAAAATTCTTACGGACCATATCAGCTGTCGCCTTTATAATAACTCACACTAAAGCTGCTTCTGATATTAAAGTCTTAATCATTTTTATAACCATGGATTAAAACTAAATGCTTATCATAAAAAATCGAAAGCTGTAAAACCAACCTGCCAATGCAAAGTGATACGACCCCCCCTTATTTCATTACACTAAGGTATAATAATTATATTCTTTATCCAAGAGTCACTAACCCATTTTTATAAAAATAAGCGTGCTAAATTGGTGAATTTGAAGCAAGCCCATACCTTAGGGTTTATCCTATTTCAAGGCAATAGAAACAGAGGTTTACTTGAAAAATTACATACTTAATTTTACAAAATTAAGTATGTAACAATCTTAAATAAGAATGTATGCACTAAAGGTTTTGGAAATCATAAAAAATTAGAAATTACAGAACAAGCTAACAACCTAAACCTATTTTTTTTGTTAATTAATTCTTATTTTCAAGAGCTCTAATTAAAGTTGAAGGAAGTACGCCGGTTCTTTTTTTAAATACCGAATTAAATGATTCGCTACTTTTAAAACCAATTTCATTAGCGATAGAGTGTATGGAATATCTCCTGAACACTTTGTCATTTTTTAACCGATCAAGAACAAAATCAATTCTTAAATCATTTATATAAGCTGTGAACGTTTTTTGGTAATAAGAGTTAATAATTTTTGATAAATACGTGGTATTTGTTTTAATCTTCTTTGCCAAATTTGATACAGTGCAGTCCGTTCTCAAAAAATAATTCTTATCCTCCAACTGTTTCAAGCTTGTAACGATTCTTTCAACTTCTAAGTCCTTGATTTTAAAAATAGGATTCTTCGGTTGTACAATAGCTTGTTCTTTCTCTGAGATTTTTGCAAGCAACACTTCTAATTTATATTTATCCCTTTTTTGCCTTTTACTATATAATAGAATCACAGCTAAAATGACAAATAAGGATAACAAAGAGACTACTGCTATTCTGTATTTCTGTTTTTCTCGTTGTGTTTTTAGTTTTTCTACCTCTACGTTATAATTATCAGTTTCAATTTTATTAAAATTAGAATTCGCGGAATTATTCATAGTTATTTGACCTTCTACGGAGGACAAATGTTTTTCGAAATAATAATCTGCCTTTTCTAAATTATTAGTTTTTAAATAGGATTTGTAAAGTGTTTTATAGAGATCATCTTGAAAAAAGCCTAAATCCTCTTCGGATTGTATTAAAACCGTATCAATAGCTTCCAGATAGCCAATAGCTTTCTCAAAATTTCCTTGATTATAATTAATCATTCCAGAATAATAGGATTTTGAAAAATCCCTAGTAGATTTTCTAAAGTAATCCGGTATAATTGCTAAAGCTTCATCTAAGTTTTTTTTAGCTGAGTTAGGATTGTCCTCAAGTAAATCAATTTCTAATTGATTTACTTTGTTTTTGAACTTATACAGTTCATGATAACCACTGTCCAGCGTATCTAAAATAGCTTTGGCATACCTATTATAACGTTTAGCTGAATCTAATTGTTTCAACTGTATGTATAATTCTGCTATATTTAGATAGGTAGATTCTAGATTGACTCCCCAAATCTTAAATTCTTTGTATTCATTACTCTTCGAAAGTTTTTTAAGTTTTGATAAATTATTTTTGTACTGGGAAAGGGATTTATCAAATTGCCCAGTAAACATATAGTACTGAGAAACATCTTGATTAAATTTACACTCCCAAATTTCGCTTTTAATTTCTTTAGCAAGTTCAATAGCCTCAAAAATATTATTAAATATTCTCTCGTCGTCATATCCGAAAGTCCCTCTTAAATTACTATTTTTAAGATGATACCCTTTTAATAATTCTATTTTTAAATTATTATTCTTTGCTACAGAAAGAAGACTATCCGTGTATTTCACAATTTTCAATTCATCATAATGCGTGGCGTAAAATATCACAAGGATATGATACCCTCTAAAGGTGCTTTTTGGGTCATTATCCTTTATCGATTTTGAAATGAATTCATTAATAAATCGGTATGTTTTTGAGCTGTCTATTTCATAGTATTTATTAATTGAGTCTAACAAGGGGTTTTCTTGATTCTTTGTCCCCTGAGATAAAATTGGTTGAGGTAAAGTGAGGAAAAATGATAATAGAATAAATGATTTTATTTTGAACAAATTCACAAAGTGATTTTTGTATTTAGAATTATTAAAAATCCATTACTCGTCAATTGGATTAAAGTCGTTTTAATAGTATGCTCGTTTGACTTCTAAAAATGATATTTGTTACGTAAAACATCAATATAAGTTTACAAAAATACTTATGAAAGAGGAAATCTTTTATTTTACTCAATATTACAACTAAAAAACAAGCAGAATTTTAGCTGCTTTTTTATTAAAATTATCATTCTAAACTTTAGAAAATTTCCTTTCTATTGGTCTCCTATATACTGGTGGACAGTCTCTATTAAGTATAGATGCATTCCATAAACCCTAGTAGATTTTTTATCAGGAAACCAAAGATAATTAGCACCTCCAAATATAAGAATACTGATTCCTTAATACGTTTTAGCGCATATTTTTAACTTAATTAGCTCTGTGTAAATCAAAGCGATTTTTACCAATATTAAATTTATTTGCAACGAAACAAACATAATTTGCAACGTATAGGCGACATCATCTGAATATCTATTTAGCGCTTTTGAAATAGGCTTGTATCAGCTTCTCAATCTTTAAGGAATATTCATTTTTAGTAGAAAAGCTTAAACTTCAATTAAACATAGAATTATCAGGAGAACACGTATATGTTAAACTGCTCCAAATTTAGTTTGGGGAAATTCTATATCTCAATTAGCATGATCATTAAATCCAAACCATTAGTCAAATCTAAATTACTAATATGTATTAGACTAAAGTTTATTTAACATAATTTCAGTCATTTATGAGTTCACAAATCGTGAACACGATGCTCGAAAATCAGCAAGTACTAGACATTCATTAGCCCGCACGCGGAAGGTTCAATCTCCGGCCAGGTTACTGAATCAGATTTCATCCGGTAACTAAAATTTCATGATTTTTTAGTGTATTTTTTTTTCCGGCACTAACTATTCCCATAGCCTATTCTGTTTATGATAATTTCTATCTGAGTACCGCTGATAGGCGTATATAGTTTGGGTTATTCACTTGCTGGTACTACACTCTCATAATCAGAGTTTGGGTAAGGCATTAATACATTCATATCTTTCCTCCATTGGTGCAATCTTTTTTTTAGTTCCTTTACTTTACTTGGCTGTTCTTGTGCCAAATTATTCATCTCGCCTTCGTCATTTAGTATGTTATATATGCATATCCTCGTAAAATTCTATCAACTTATAATCGCCCATTCTTATGGTGCCTGAAGGTGTACCTCCTAAACCACGACTATAGTGAGGATTATGCAAGAAAATAGGCCTGTCGTTTTGGAGCTTACCTAAGATTGTTGGTTTTAAGCTTGCTCCATCCATATATTGATTTGGCAAATTATTCATACTACCCTCTGGTTCAATTTTAAAGGTTTCTACGTAGGAGCAAAATAAAAGTAGTTTCAATACTATACTTACATTTTTGTATAACTGGTCAAATCTAGTGGCTTGAGTACTTATTCTGATTATAGCTTTTATATTAACTTCTTTTATCCACTTTTAATCTTGGATACATAAGATGTTCAATTACTCTAAACCGTTTACAAAGAAATATCGGATGCGACACTTGTACCCAGTACTGGCTATGTTTTTTTCTGCCAGCACCTTGATTTTCAAAGTATGCTTTCCTTGTTTTAAACGGGACACCAATGTTTTATACCATGGCAAATGTAAACCGGAACTCCAAGTTGTAAATAAGTCGATTTTTCTCCAAGCGCTTCCATCAATACTATACGCTATGATTCCCGCATCCGGACCAGCTGCAATGGCTATACCGGCTGCATTACCCTCAAAATTAAGTTTCAAAGTTTTTCCGGTACGTTCACTAATCAGCATAGGCACCTTCGAGTAATTTTCCCTTGTAGGCTTTCCATCGGTTGGTTGCCAGTTTTCTATGTACGCCCATCCTTTTTGTTTACTATATTTCTTTATGGGAAGCAATATTCCATCGTCGTAATTTCCTGTTTTTAATGGAGTGGGAAGCTCATAGGTAACTATTTTATCATCAGATGCTACATAACCTTGCCACGCGTTTTCTAGAAATATTTTCATGGAATGAAAATAAACTCCTTGTCCGAAAGGAGAAGGGTGAAGGTTTTTAAAATCATATTCCCAAGAAAACTCTCCAGCATCAATTCGCTCAGTTACCTCCTTTGCCAGGTTGATTGTTGGAATATTATAATGCACCGCTACCGCTTCATGATTTTGGATGACTTCAGGAATTTTTCCGGCTCTATACATTTCCATTTTATCAGGGTCAACGAAATGCATAAGCACGACATCAGCCGCTGGGTTATCTTTACGTATATGACTTACAATACCCTCCATTGCAAGCAATTGTTCTTCGGTTGTTCTTCCATTTGAGGCATCGTTTACGGCAGCTTCTTCAAAAATTAAATCTACAGACCCGTTTTTCAATACATCACGTTCTAGCCTAAATGCTGCAGGTGTAGTGCCCATAGAAGGTATTCCTGCAGCAATAAAGTCAAATTCAGTTTTTGGGAAACGTTTCGTGAGATACTTGACTATACTATCGCGCCAACCACCGTTGTAGGTTATCGACCCTCCTAGAAAAGCAACTCTTCCTTTCTTTTCATTCACAAATTTCTTAAAGGAATTTCGGATTCCTCCGCGCAATTTGTGATAGACCGATGCATCTAAGGCTTCATTTGGGATTTTTGAATAATATTTAATAAAATCGACTACTAGCCTTGGTGTTTCAAGAGGATAATGATGCCCTTGCAAGGATTGTTTTCCCTTGGTGCAAGGAACCACCGTTGCGCTTCCACCCAACCTTAGATAACGGTTGATTAAAATAAACGTATTTTCATCCGCAGGTACAATTTTGTCTTGAAGACCAATCATGTGAAGGATAGGAATTTTCTCTGCAGCCAAAATCTCCAGATTATCAATGGGATTGTTTGCGTAGGCCTTGGCCTCTTCCTCTGTCTTAAAACCGTACTTTTCCTTTAACCCATTCCATACCTCTTTAGCACCAGCACCTTCACCAAAACCTCCCGGCCAGCTTTTGATGTCACAAACCGGAGCATCAGCATATATACAATTTACTTTCTTCGGATTTCTTTTCGCCCAGGTGTAGATAAAAAGTCCGCCTCTACTAACACCTGACAGTGCCACTTTTTGGTTGAGTTCATATGTACTGGTCAGATACGTATAAAAACGGTCCCAAATGACCATAGACTCTGGGTTTCCTAGCATACCCGCTGTATTTATGTGCGCAATATGAAACCCTTCGGAAGCAAGAATACTATCCGCCTCGCTATGAAAACCGGGAAAGCGTGCGCGCCACAACCAAGGTTTCCCTGCAATAGCCTTTTTTGGTAGCACGAGCCATGCATCTTTATTTTCAAATTGGAAATCATACCTTTCGAAACCTTTCCATTCCGACATTTGAACCTTCGATTTGTACTGACGCTCTTGCGCGGTAATTTGATGACCGCAAAAAATGAACCCTAGACAAATCACATATCTAAAAACCCTTAACTTTTTAAGACCAGCTATTTTCATATAATCAGTTCCTTTTTAACGCTTCGAATACCAATTCGGCAATAACTTTATAACCTGCACTATTTGGATGAACTCCATCTTCTTCGGTAAAAAGTTTAGGTTTACGGGCCAAAGGTGTATTGAGATCAATGAATTCGATATTTTTTTCTTTGACAACATTCTTTATCATACCAATAAGCTCTCGAAGTCGAGGTTTGCGGGTTATTAATCCTTCTATACGTTCCCTCTTCAAACCCGGAGTATCCAAAACCATAGGCGAGGGCGCACATAAAAAGATTTGTGGTTTAGATGTTAATTTCGATAGTTCATCGATAAAATCAAGGTAATCTGCCTCATATTCATCCTTGTACTCCCAACATTTTCTATCTCCACAGGTGCCCATACCACAGGTATCATTTGTGCCAAGGCTTATAACGATAATATCAGGGTTTGCTTCTTTTATTTTTCTCAACTCGTTCCACACCGTCGGTTTGCCTTTTCTAATAAGGGTAGCTCCCCCCACGCCAAAGTTTTCCACTGAATAGTTTTCTCCGAGAAACAGTTGTAGTTGAGCAGGATAAGAATAAGTTTCTCTATCATCCAGTCGCGCACCGTAGGTAATACTATCGCCCACGCATACCACCTTAGTCATTTTTTTACTACATGCCCCAATAGTGCTAAGTACAATCAAAAAGATTAAAAGACGAAGTACAGATTTAATTATAATTTTCATACTCCCTTGTCCTTTATGCTAAAAATTTCAAAACTTTGAATCATTGGTTCTCCAATAGATTCAATAATTTTTAAACGGATATGGGAAACCTCTATTTCATCAAAAACATGTATAAACTTATGCCCAATACTTGACCCCTCAAATAGGGTCTGCCATCCATTTTCAGTTTTACCTTCTAATGTAAATTTCCTTACCCGTTCTCCTTTTGAAATATCTTCTTGTAAAACAATGTGATTCATATTGGTTCTTTCGTTTAAGCTGATCACAAGCTTTTTGCCTTTACCCGAGGTTTTTGCTAAAGGAACCGCAAACCTACTCTTGATTTCGGCTCCCCATTCCTTTAGGCGCTGCACATCAGGTTCAGGCAAAAGTCCAGTTGGGTCGGGAGTTAGTCCCATAATCAATGTAGAGTTTCTCCCAACTGATTTATAATATTTATCCATAAGCTGCTCTAATGGAAATATATGCTCTTCATCACCAGGTTCCCAGAACCATTCGTGCCTTCCATTATACCCACGTAAGGGTGCATCAGACATCGCAGGAATATAGTAGGCACCATCTGGATTACCATATTTTAAGGGTCTAAAGTCAATATCAACTCCCTTATTATTAAACCATGTTGGAGTCTCATACGTACCCCAACAGGGATACGCTACGGTACCAGATTCACTTCCACCCCATCGTATGTCAGCGCGCTGTAAGTTGTGATAAAACAAGCCATTCGGCTGTAGTTCTTCAAAAATTGAAAGCACATCAGGCCCACCTTGCTCAGGGCCATGTGCACCCCCATCAAACCAAACTATGGCTAGATCCCCATAATTAGAACAGAGTTCCCTTACCATACCTTCACACATTTTATTGTAATAGTCTTGTCTATTTTTTGAAAATTCGGTCTCACCTTGAACCTTAAAATCATGTATACCATAAAAAGAATTCCAGCGTATTCCGATATAAATACCTGGAGCAATACCATACTTCCGGCATGAATTTACGAAATCACGTACAATATCTCCCTTACCATCGCGCCAGTTCACCGCCCTGAGACTGTACGGGTTTACTTTACTTTGATATAGTGCAAAACCAGTTTCGTGGGTAGCCGTTAAAATCGCAATCTTAAAACCAGCATCTTTAGCAGCCTTAATCCATTGATCCGTATCAAGCTTGACGGGATTGAAGATATTGTAGTCCAATATTGGGGTTATTCTATTTTCTGCTTGGTTATATTTTTTGCCATCAAAGACGTGTAAATCATAATGAAAAACAGCAGTTAATTCGGCATTCTGCCACTTTAGTTGGGAAGAACTTGGGATAGGAATCACGTTTTGAGCGCAAATTTCTAAAGGGATATACAGTGTAACTAAAAGTGTAAAGAGGGTAAAATTTTTCAACATTTATATTAATTTTAGAATGACATATTTTTAAAAATATAGGTTATCGGTGCCTCACCTCCAAACCAGTTATGGCCTGAAGCGACATAAAGATACGCTGGTTTTTTGTCGAGGAGCAGAAGTTGGGGACGTTCAAATTTGATAATATCTCCTGCATAATGATTGCTAGCATTGCGCAACTTTTCCAGACCCAAATATTTGGAGGTTGGATAGAACCCCTGTTCCATTTCGTCAAAGTGAATACCCTCTTTTGATTTCCAAAGTATTCCCCCACCCTTCTCTATAAGACCATGATTATCTGTTGTTAACAAGCAAACTTCCCCATCGAGCATAAAGGCATAACCATCTTCTATTGCTTTATTGTTTTGGGTAACAGGAAAAGGCACCTGTACGTAGAGTCCCTTAAAGTTTTCTGCAATGGCTAGTCCCATTCGTGTATTTTCAGACTTGAAATAGAGAAAAAATCCGCCGTTAGGGTGTTGTAAAAGCGAGGGATTATTGACTCCATTAGTAGCTTTATAATTCCAGTAGTCTGGATTACTTGGAACATCTAACAACAACCCGTTCCTATTTATTTTTTCCCATGGTCCATAAGGTGTGTTCGAGGTAGCCATTCCAATCTTTTGACTTGAAGGATGGTCTGGAACCCTTGGATTATTATTTGCTATATAGAGTAAAACATACTTTTTACCTACCTTATGAATGCTAGGATTGTGCATGCCGAAACTATCCCAAGTATCTAAACCGGTTCCTTTAAGGGCGATATCAGAAAACGTAAAAGGACCTTCTGGTGAATTACTGGTGTAATGCGCTATCTCACTATTAGAACGCCAACCTGGCGCTACAGTAGTACCAGGCCATCTTGCTACAAACAAGTGCACTTTACCATCTTCTCCTATAATCGGCGAACTACCCCATATGGTATACCCAGGTTCCTCAACGGCTACACCCACAAATTCCCATTGGTCTGCAAGGGTAATCTTTGAAGGCCTAGGCTCATCAGTGTTCTGCAATACTTTAAAGGCATTAAAAATACGATACCCATGTTCAATGAGTCCTGCAGGGGTTAAATGCGTGCCATCTGCCTTTGGTAAACCATACATCGTAGTGTAAATGATATTCCTATCATTTTGCGCAATTTGTTTTTGCGCTTTTATAACTAGGGGACGCTTATTGACAAAACTATGTTGCTCATCTACACCTAAAATAACTTTCAAATTTGCGTCTCGTAAGACTTCCATTCGTAAATCAGTTATTAACAGCTCTAGATTTGCTTGATAATCGGAAGTTGTTTGGTCATTACCTGCATCAGATTCACCTTGAATCCATACAAAACCGCGAAAATTCAAACTGTATCCTTTTTTCTCTAAGTTGTAAATTGCAACTTTTAAATCTTTGACCATAGCATCATAGATACCACCGCCGCCAGGTGACTTCCAATCTCTTGAAAGCCCAGTAGCTCCTAAACAAAACTTAAAAATTAATGGGGTATACCCTTCCTTTTTCAAATCACGTGCAAAGCTTACTTCAGTACCAAAATGACCTGATTCAAATCTACCGCTTTGTGCTTGCATAGTCACCCATTCCCCATTTGAGCTGTGCTTTCCATAAAAAGTCCAATGGAAAAGTATAGCCTCATCCAAATGCTGTTCGTCTTTGGGATATTCCTGTGCATCACCCATCCAGCCTTGCGCATTAGATTGTCCGACCAAAATAAAAAAGTCTATCTTATTTTGAGCCTCTAGGCTTATTGAAAACGACACCAAAAAAATAAAACTTAGTTTTCTAATCATATCTCAAAAAGGAAATTTAGGAACAATAACGCTATAAACCGCTAATTTAAATTGAGGTTGCTATATATCTTTACTTAACAGTGGAGCCTAAAAGTATGGATTTTAGAGCTTTCCTAAATAACCAAAAGATAACTTGACCGTTTGATACCTAAACTAAAGCAATACCTATTTTTAATTCCATCAAGATTTAACACAATTTTCCCATCTGATTTTACATTTTCGTCTATGATGATTAAATTCTTACCAATCACACCAATGAATAATTATCTTTGGACATCTAATCATTATGCATAACTGATTTGCAACAGATAAAAACTTACTTAGATCAAATAGCGACCATTTCTGACCGAGATTGGGATTTTTTTACTTCAAAATTACGGCAACGTGTTATTGCAAAAAAAACTGTCTTTTTAAAACTAAATGAGATAGAAAATGCAATTTCTTTTATTGAATATGGGGTTGTACGCTTATATATTCCTAAGGAAGACCCAGAAAAAGAAATCACTTTTGGCTTTAGTTTTAAAAACCAGTTTATTAGTGCGTATGATTCTTTCTTAACACAGAAACCTTCTGCATATCAATTACAAGCGCTTACAGAAATTAGCATTTTAAGTATAAGCTATAGCGACTTGCAAGACGTCTACAATACAACGAAAATTGGAAATCTTATTGGCAGGTTAACGGCAGAACGCCTCTTCTTACTAAAATCTAAGCGAGAACAGGATCTATTGCATCTTACAGCAGAGCAACGCTATATAAAGCTATTTAAAGAAAGACCTGAACTCTTAAAAGTAATTCCGCTAAAATACATCAGTTCTTATATTGGTGTCACTGCACAGGCTTTAAGCAGAATCAGAAAACGGTTGTGATACTCATTTTATTGATTTAGGTTCATTGTTTCGTTGATACCATCAAATTAACTTTGTAAAAAAAAGTTATGGTTGTTATTATTTTCGTTTTAGTACTCTGGTATGGAGGCTTGTTTTTTCAGTCTTTCTTTTTGCATCGATATGCTGCTCATCAGGTTTTTACCATGTCTAAGGGTATGGAACGTCTTACCTTTATTTTGACTTGGGTTTTTCAAGGCGCAAGTTATTTAAGCGCTTATGGTTATGGAATTATGCATCGTATGCACCATGCCTACACAGATACAAAAGACGACCCGCATTCTCCTTCTCACGATGCCAACCTATTTGCTATGATGTGGAAAACAAAAACAATCTATCAGGACATTAATAAGCAACGAGTTCAAATCGATTCACGTTTCACCAAAAACGTTCCGCAATGGACAAAATTTGACTCGTTCGCTAGTTCTCGGTTTTCTAGGTTACTTTGGATTATATTTTACATTTTATTCTTTGTTTACTTCACAACAGCTTCGTGGCAATGGTTATTATTACCAGTGACCTTACTAATGGCGCCTATTCATGGTGTGATAATTAACTGGTTTGGTCATATTTATGGTTATGCTAATTATAAGATGAAAAACACAAGTAAAAACCTCTTTCGTTTCGATTTTTTGATGATGGGTGAAGGATATCATAATAATCATCACAAACATGCAAGTCGAGCAAATTTTGGTATAAAATGGTATGAGATTGATATTACTTATTTAATCATTAAGCTATTAGATGCTCTTGGCTATATTCAGTTAAAACCAGTAAGGGTTAAAAAGCTATAGCTTTTGATTTAGTGCATCAATTAAGCAATGTTCCAATAGCTAGTGTTGAAGCATAAACTTATGCTATCTGAATTTCATTACATCAAGGCATTAGCTTAGAAATATTCCTAAGAACGCTATGGAGTGCTTGATTTAATGTGTGACTAAATTATCAATTTGTGAAGGTGAATTCTGGAAGTTGCATGATTTCACCTCCGTTTAAAGCTGATTCATGTGCCAATATACCAACACAAGTTATGTTAGCAGATTGTTTGGCATTTGGGTAAGGAGCGATTTTTTGAACTAAAGCATTGACAAATTCATGCACCAAATGCGGATGTGAGCCTCCATGACCAGCACCTTGCGTAAAAGAAAGATGTTGATGCTCTTCATCGTCATAAAAACCTTTGGTCGTAAAATGCTGAATCTCTTTGGGTAGTAATTTTGCAAAATCTGGACTCTGAACTTCCTCTGGAATTTCGGTCTCTGGTTTTTTGGCGGTATGGATTACCAAGGGTTTACCTTCCATCAATGGCCATTCTACTGATTTTTTAGAACCATAAACTTCAAAACTCTCCCGATATTGACGCGCTACATCAAACAAGGAACGATACACTTGTGCGCTCAAATCTGAATTCCGAAATTTGATATGCGTGGTCTCCACCGCATAGGGAGAATTATATTCCTTTATTAATTCCTGGCGAATGGTTCCCGAGCCAAAACAGGAAACATACTCAGCTTCGCCTCTTGTTAGGCCCAAAACAGGGCCAACACAATGCGTTGCATAATGCATAGGCGGAAGACCAGGCCAATAGTTGGGCCAACCATCCATATCTTGTTGATGACTGGCTTTTAAAAATTGAACTTTACCAAGGTCACCATTATCATAGAGTTCTTTCATAAATAGGAATTCTCTAGCGTAGACGACTGTTTCCATCATCATATACGTTAATCCTGTTTCTTCGGTCAAACGGACGATTTCTTGACATTCTTCCACCGATGTGGCCATGGGTACGGTACAGGCGACATGCTTTCCCGCCTTTAATGCTTTTATAGATTGAATACCATGATTGGGAATGGGCGTATTGATATGTACTGCATCAATAGCATCATCCTTTAGCAATTCTTCATAAGAAGTATATCTCTTCTCGATACCAAATACGTCCGCTAGTTCGTTCAATTTTGCCTCATTACGTTGGCAAATAGCAACCAGATTGGCGTTGGGATGTTTTTGATAAATAGGGATGAACTCAGCTCCGAAGCCTAGGCCTACAATAGCAATTCTTATTTTTTTGGTATTCATAATTAGCAGTTTATTTACAAGTTATACTGACGGTTCCAATTTTTTCAAATAGCCTATTAAATCCAATACTTCGTGATCGTTCAGATTGTTCAGCAGACCTTCGGGCATCATCGATTTTTCGGAAATATCTCTGGTACGTATCTGTGATTTGTTGATGTTGATAGGAGCCTGGCCTACCACGCGCAAGGTGATGTTCCTATCGTTTTCGCCAATAATGTTTCCGCTGTAGGTTCGGCCATCCTGTGTTGTGACGACCACCAATTTATAATCGTCCTGCACATCTCCGCTCGGATTTAGGATATTGCTCATCAAATAGGAGGTATTGGTACGGTTTGACCCCGTAAGGTCAGGGCCAATCTCGCCGCCTTCTTCATGTAATATATGGCAGGCCGCGCAAGTACGCTCATAGATTTCCTTACCATTTGACAGATTTGCCTTAGAGAGGGCGGCATCGGTTAGTAATGTCGAGTATTTACTGTATTCCTGCTGTAGTGTCTGCGATATGTCGTCGATGGGTCCCCAGATTTCCACGAATCCGTTACCCAATACGGCTCTCAATTGCAATACTGCATGTGCGGGAATATCCGATTTTGGTATGGTACTATTTTTAAGAGCATCGCCTAAAAACCGACCATAAGTCGGCCTAGAGGCCATAGTCAATATAGCCTCTTCCTTTTCGGCTGCGGCAAGACTGCTGTATTTTTGGAACAAGGCCCTTCCCAAATCTTGACTATCATAGGCCGCTATCGCCTTGATGGCCTCTAATCGTAATTCTTTATTTTCTAATAATTTTGGGATGATTTTCTGTAATTCAGAATTTTGTTTGTTAGCCAACCTCTGAATCGCGTTGTTCTTCTCGGTAAGATTTGCCTCCAAATTGTTTAGTATGGTCAATAATTTTTTAGCCACTTCGGCATTCCCGAAATTTTGGGCGACTTCATCGGCAATGGCTGAAAGTTCCTCATCTGATTGCAAACGCTTGTAGCTTCTTGCCCAATTCGATGGCTCTTTTAATTCTGAATTTCCCTCCATTCCTGCCAATAAACCGTTTAAAAGATCTTTTTGCACATCGGATTTATCGCAGATGGCCGCAATCAATTGTTCCATTTGATTTCCATCGACCAAGCGTCTTGCTATTTTTTGAACCAACGATGGTATTTTACATTGCTTTGCCAAGGCTATAGCCTTTTCTGGCTGTTTGACTACCAAAGGCTCTATGCCAAACCAGAGCATCAGTGGAATGTTCGGGTCATTGGCATCCTCCTTGTATTTTACCAAGGCCGATGCGATATCCCAGCGATCTTTCCCGTTCATGCGCTGTAAAGCTCCTGCCAAGTAACGGCGGACAACGGGCGAGGATTCCTTTTTTGCCAAAGTGGCTAACTTTTGGACGGCTGTTGACGATGGTTTTTCATCCTCTACCAAAAACTGAATGGCCCAAGAGCGCACGTATTCATCGGTATCGTCCAATAGACCTACTAGTTTTTCCGAACTTATATTGTCGGTTATCCAAAGGGACCATAATGCCCTAAGACGGGTATCTTCATCTTTAGTATTGGCCAGCAAATCGTTCAACCGATTTATGGCGGCGCTCTCTAAAGCGTTTTTAGAGGCACGGTATTGCAATATCACTCGCGCCCTTTGCGCATGCCAATTACTTTTGCTCAGCTGTAGCCCCACTAGTTCCATATCGCTTTTTATATTGAGGTCATCAAACCGTCCGGGCCAGTTTTCGGCCTCCGATTTTTCGGGCATCATTCGATATATCCTGCCCGTATCCTTATTGACAACGGCATCACCACATATTTCCGCATCATGCCAGTCGAGCACATAAAGGTCCCCTGCCGGCCCTATCTCCATACTGAACCCTATCCATTGGGCATTGTTGGCCATCATAAAATCTTCCCCATGGCTGGCAATAAAACCAGAGCCGTTCGGTGTCAAAATATCAGAAAGTACAGCATGTTCATGGATATTCGACATAAAGAGTCGCCCTTGATGTTCAGCAGGAAAAGCATCCGATTGATAGATACGCGCACCGCCATGCGCCGAACGGTGCCTGTGGTCTACTATGGTCTTGATATCCTCGTATACATAAGGATTGAAATGCTGCCCGCCCTGCCTGTGGTAAATGCCACCAGGTATGACATGAAACATATGTGGGATGACGCAGGCGGAAATAAACAATTGTCCCTTGGCATCATAATCGATGCCCCAAGGATTGCTAAAGCCATGCGCGACTACCTCGAAGCGATCCTTTATTGGGTGATACCTCCAAACGCCTCCATTTACATCTACACCATCGGCTTCCAATAAATCTTTTGGAAACTCATCCCTATGCTTATAAAGTCGGCCTTCTCCAGCCTTAGGTATACGAATTTTTGAAGGTGTCGCAAATCCCTCAAGGCCATAAAGCCAACCGTCAGGACCCCAAAGGAAACTATTAATAGTCTCGTGCCGATCACGTATGCCCCAACCGGTCAACAAAACCTTTGTTTCATTTTCATCGGCCTTGTCATCCCCATTTTTATCGGGGACAAAAAGGAGGTTAGGTGGGGCACCTATAAATACGCCACCATGCCCCACGGCGATGGCCGCAGGAAATGGGATGCCTTCCATAAATATTTTTTTACTGTCTGCTACGCCATCGTGGTCGGTATCTTCAAGTATAAGGATTCTACTGTCACCGGAACCGGAAAATCCTTTTTGTCTGGACTCATAGTCCCTGTTTTCAGCAATCCACATCCTTCCCCTGTCGTCCCAACAAAAGGCCATGGGCTGGGTAATCATAGGTTCAGAAGCAAAGGCATTCACGGTAAACCCTTCTTTGATGGTCATCGCCTCTACGGCCTCCTTAGGGCTCATAAATTTTGCATCCCGGCCTTCCTGTTTGGCAAGCTCCCATAGTGATATCGTATTGTATATCCCTTTATCGCCCACATACTCACCCCAAAGATCGTTCAGTTTTGTTTCGTCCAATTCCCCAGTATAGGCTACAATCTGATGTTGAAAAATTTTTGTCGCTCCTTTTTTTATCTGCCAATCTCCTAATTTTGCCAATACCGGACCCATACCCAACTGTCCGTCTACCCGCCAAGGTTGTGGATAGCCTGTATTTCCCGTATGGTCGAAAATCGCGATGTGGCCCCACTCTTCAAGGCCATCGATTTCCATTCCAGCATCGGCCCACATTGCTCTTTGCCCGTTTGCTTTTTCATTTCTTTGGCGTGCGGCATTCATTACTTCTCCTTTTACCCCTTTCTCCCAGGGCATTCTAAGGAACAGTCCGCCGTAATCAAATTCATTGACCATAAAGTCGGTCAAGGCTTCGCCTTGCCACTCCAAGCTTAAGAAATATTTGTTGTCTTTCTGGGTAAAAGTCCACGTTTGGGTCTCTTTCAGTATCGGATTTTTGTCTCTGTCCAACATAGTGTAGATGGTTTTCCATTGCACTTCTTTGCCCTTAGCAACCAACACTTCGGAAGATACTTTTTGCCAATGATCTCCGTCGGGGTTATGGAAAAAGTCTAGCCCTATCTTTTTCTGAATTTCCTCTGGCTTTTCTAGGTCATAGAACCACTTTTTTAATTCATCGGCAGATGCTCCTGTCCCATTTACCCGGGTAAAACCCCAGTAAAGGCCGGTCTGATGCTTGTGATGCCCAGGACTAAACTGAGTAAGTTCCACCGCTGTACCGGGCGCTAGAATAGGATGGATATATGGACGAAAATCTGGTTTCGTATTTTGAGTAACTACGACAGCTGTTCCGCCATCGGCAAAAACCTTTATTTCAGTATCGGTCTGTTCGATATAAAAACTGGGGGCCTTGAAATCAGCCAAAGCCATCTCTTTTTCTTTTTTTTGTTTGCAGGCGATTAGACAGGTAAGCCCTATTAGTAGAATTACTATTTTTTTCATTATATCTTTATTAGTTCCTATTTTTTAAAAATCGTTAGTTGCGCCGCTTTATTGATATGTTCATGTTGGTATGATTACGAATAGAATGTTTTTTTTAAAAACCGCAACCCTTCCAAGGCAAATTCATCCTGACTGGGTGCTAAATGCTTCCAAATACACACCGCACCGGCCAATTCCTTGATTTCTGGTGTAAAACTTTCGATAACCATAGTGCCTTTGTAATTAATGTCTTGTAAACCTAATTTAAACTCGTTCCAAGGGGTCAATCCAGTACCGGGAATTCCCCTGTGATTTTCAGAAACCTGGACATGAATCAGTTTATCGCCTACCCTATTTATCGCCTTTCGGATATTTGTTTCCTCTATGGTCATGTGAAAACTGTCTAGCACTACCATTGCGTTTTCGTGGTTGATATCCATTATTAGCCGCATAACATCGGCAGCAGTATTGACCAAATCCGATTCAAAACGATTTAATGGTTCTAGCGCTATATATTGCCCAGAAGCCTTTCCTAATTCACAAATTTTACGAACATTAGTAACGGCCAATTCCCATTCCACTTTCCGTTGGTCTTGCGGTATCATTCGAGCTTTACCTACAGCAGAATATATGGGCCCAGCTAAAAAATCAACGCCCAATAAATTACAGAGTTCAAAACATTGCTCTACATAACGGAAGCAATTTTCATGAAGAGAAACATCATTAGAAGTCAAATCCTTAGTTGGTCCAAATACACCGCAAATGGTTGCTTTTAAACCATGCGCTATTAATGCCTTTTTAACTATTTCTCCATCAATAAGAGCAGGGTCTCCTACAGGAATCTCAACGATATCAAATCCCATTTTTTTAATCTTAGGAAATAGTGAAACTGAAGTAGTAGTAAAAGGGGATTCCCATAGCCACGTACTTACACCATATTTTAAGTTTTCAGGCATATATTTTTCGTTTTTAAACTTAATTAGACGCCACAACTTTCATAACCCCCTGCATAATTTGCCAATGACCAGGGAAGGTACAGATAAATGGATACGTCCCTGGTTCGCTGGGTGCAATAAATTTTAAAGTCACTTTTTGCTCGGGATCAACCAAAGCAGAGGCAAAGAGCACTTCTTCTATTTTTGGAATGTAATCTTGTTCAACACCATTAGAATCCATAGCCATTTGATCTGCTGCGATTCCTACTATCTCTTTTGTACCAGGCTTTACAATAATTATATTATGCTGCATAAAATCTACATTATCAAGTACCAGTTCTACAGGTTTTCCTGCCTGTACCGTAAACTCGGTAATATCATATTTCATTTCATTCTTAACAGTCTTAATGGTAATCAAAGTTGCTTTTTCGTTTGGAGTTTCCACCCTTTTTTTTAGTACAAATCGATTATTTATATAGTTTTTGGCAAACATATCATCCATCGAAGTACCACCAAACGAATTACGTACACTTTGAGAAAAGTCAGTTTCTACTTCATATTTCCAACTCCCCGAAAGCCCGACATTTTTATCGCCAGAACGTATATTCATCCACGCTGGCTTTCCATGAAAACCCCCTTTACCATTGGCATCCTCTACTCGAACCACAATGGTGTTTCCATTACTTTTTAATACTCCTTTTGGTACGTTATACGATCTAAAGCTTTGAGCATCTTTTTCGGTAACACCAATTTGTTTTCCATTGATATACACTACGTCAGATTCATCTATACGTCCTAATGAGACATAAGCCGAACCACCACTATTGTTGAAATTAAAATTTTTACGAAACCATATAACACCGTTGATATCCAGACCTGCATCTTCTATGTATTGGGGCAATTCCATCGTTTTCCAATTGTTATCGTTATAGTCCATTGCTTGTCTTTGCCCACTGATAGTAGCATCTATATCAAAAGCTGGATTAGCTTTGACATACTCCTTCATAAATCCATCAGCATGGCTACTAGCAGCTGCATACAGTCCTTTTGAGAGCCAACTGTCTTTTATAATACGTTCATCTTGACTTAATCCATATATCATTTTACCTATTTTTTTGGATGCTGGTCTTTCTGCAACAAAAAGTAGTGCCGCTAATAACACGGAAGGATTGGTATCAGATAAAACTTTGGAATCAATTATAGCTGCATCCGTAGTTTTATTTTTAGGAAGCATTTGAATCGCCGCTTTACGAACAGCACCAGAAGGGTGGTAAAGGCCCCCTTGAATAACTTTATAAGCTTCTATATCGGTTTGCAAATGCGCTAATCCCACTATGGTCCAAAGGGCGTGCAAAGCCGCAGGATTTAAACCCATTTCATCTACTTTTGAATCATTTGCCAATTTAAATAACGATTTCAGCACATCCGTATTAGCCCTTTCTATCAACAACCGTTGACCAGTCATTCTCCAAAACATATTGTCATTTGATAGCGCAGCTAGCAACGCTTCTGGATCTTCCTTATCTAAAGTAAACATATGCTCTTCAGTTAATTGCTTAGGAACCACACGCCAAATACGCCCTCTTGACTTGTCTCGCAAGGGATTAACATACGCATTACCCTTTCCGTTTTCAGCATCAAAGCCGCCTCTATCCATCCTTGGAGTCGGATTGTGTTGGATGATAAAGTTGTACCAATCTGCCACCCACACATTACCATCTGGCCCTACCTTGGCTTCTACGGGAGAAACCCATTCATCGGAACTCGCAAATAGGTTACCTCCATCTTCTTCCATATAACCGGCACCCTTCTTTTCTATAGTAGCGATATGTACAAGACCACCAGTAGGTTCACAGACGAAAGCAACTTTGTTCCAGTAAGAACTAGGGTACTTGCGAGCGGTATAGAAATGATGTCCAGCGGCAGCGGTAAAACCTCCAAAAACATCTACTTGTCTATAGTTTTTGGTGATAGGCTGCATATCATAATGTCCATCTATTTTTAAGCTACCTTGAGCCGGAATCCCTGTTACACTTGCCATAATTTTATTAGGAATACCTAAGAAGACACTATGGGTATTATTCGCTGTTGAAGCAAACAAAGAATTATCTTCTGTTATACCCAAGCCCCAAGTGTTGTTACTCGTATTTATTAAAACCTCAAAGATTTTTTTATGGGGATTAAACCGGTACATATTCTGGTTAAACTCTAAATCTTGACCATAAATATTCCCTTTAAATCCTGAATAGCCGACCACACCATAAATATTGTTATCAATTCCATTTTGAAGATTAGATGGCCCAGCATGCGTATCAAAAACTCCCCAGCCATCCATAATAACTTCTCTAACATCTGCTTTGTCATCTCCATTGGTATCCTTCAAAAATATAAAATATGGGGCTTGGGAAACGATAATACCAGCATCGTAAAACACAAAACTGGTGGGGATATTCAGGTTCTCAGCAAATACAGTAACCTTATCGGCCCTTCCATCTCCATTGGTATCCTCAAGTATTTTCACTTTATCGTCTCCCACACCTTTATCATCCCTTACCGTATTGGGGTAATCCACGGTTTCTATTACCCAAAGGCGTCCTTTCTCATCCCAGTTCATAGCAATTGGGTTAATGATATCAGGTTCTGAAGCAAAAAGTTGAAGGTCAAAACCCGCCGGTACCTGAATCAATTTTGCAGATTGTTCTGGCAATAAAGGGATTTGGTATTTTAATGGAGGGTCCCGCTTTTCGTAATTAGGAATACCTTCTCGCTCTTCATATGTCAATTTTGGTATATCCTTGGAAAATGCTTCCCAATTTTTTTTGACATTGGTATCTACTGCCCATAAAATACCATTTTTAATCAATTGTTGAAATTCTGGTTTGTTCCAAGTACGTTCATCATGACCATAAGCGGTATAAAAAACTTTTCCTTCACCATATTTTTTAACCCATGTCCACGGTTCACGGTGTTCTGCTTCCACCCGTTCCATTAACACTGTAATATCATTCGCAATTTTGTCGTGTACATAAGTTTCATCCCAAGTTGAAAACTCTTCCAATCCCAACATCGCAGGGTGCTCCTTAGCTACGATTTTGGTCTTGAAGGTTCCAGTTCCATGTTCCATAAACTGGGCACCTACTAAATTGATATATTCTGGAGCGTTCTTAAAACAAAAGCTGGCGGAATGTATGGGTATAAAAGCATTTCCTTCGGACACAAAATTAAGTAAAGCCTTTTCCTGATTTGGAGCAATACTTTCGTGATTAGCATAAACTATTAGTCCATCATATAAATCAAGGTTTTTTGTATTCAGGTCATTGACATTTTCGGTGTAGGTAATATTGATACCCTCGTTTGTTAATGCTGCTGTCAATAACGGGAAATAGGCCTTTGAATTATGATGCTCTTGCGAGTTACCTAGGAATAGCATTTCAATCCTACGTGGCTGATTATCCACGAATTTATTTTTACTATCGGATGTACAACCCATTAAAAAAATAACTGCAAAAGGGAGAAACGTGAATCTTTTAAAAATAATATCCATAATCTTAGTATAAGAATTGATTAAAATTAGGAGTAAAAAAGATTGAAAAAAGACTTTTTTATACCTAACACTGACTGTATTATATTATTTTAATTTTAATTAATTAATAGATAAGTTAGTATTCTTTTTCAGGTTTAGCGATAATGCTAAAAAAATCTAAAATACTTTTATTTTGAAATCTGCATTACAAAAATCACCTATTCCTCTAGCTCATTCTTTTGTAGTCCAAGAGTTAAAACAACCCTTTTTTGATCCTAATTGGCACTTTCATCCAGAATATCAATTATTTATGGTGTTGAAAGGAAAAGGGACTCGATTCATTGGCGACCATGTGAAACCATTTAATGAAGGAGATATTACTTTTCTTGGGCCCAACCTACCCCATCTTTGGAGAAGTGATTTAGAAGAAACCACTTCTAAAAAAGATACTGAAGCTGAAGGTATTGTAGTGTATTTTCATGAAAATTTTATCAGCGATTCCCTTTTAAAAAAAGAGGAAGGAATTAAGATTCGGCAATTATTCAAAAAAAGCTTACGCGGTTTTGATGTCACCAATAATTCAATAAATACTATAGCAGAAATGATATTGCAGCTACCGTTCCTTGAAGGTTTTGATGCCGTACTTGGACTCTTGCATATTCTAAATAATCTATCTCAAACTGATAATATAAAGCTACTAGCAAGTTCTGGCTACACGAATACACTCCGAGAAGGAGATACCCTAAGAATGAACAGAGTTTACGCACACATAATGAAGAATTTTTATCGGAAAATCACCATTTCAGAACTCGCCTCCTTAATCAACATGACCCCTACTTCATTCAGCAGATACTTTAAAACTCACGCTAATAAAACCTTTTCAGAATTCGTAAGCGAAATAAGGATAGGCCATGCGTGCAAATTACTTATAGATCAAAAAAAGAATGCCTCTCAAGCATGTTACGAAAGTGGATTCCGAACGCTATCCAACTTTAATAGGCAATTTAAAACCATTACAAAAAGAACGCCTTTGGAATATAAAAAACGTTATAATATAAAGTGATTTTAAAGCTAGATTCAAATATTACAATAAATTCTTCCATTCACTCCAAATACCAGTACATGGTACAAAACTCGCAAATAAATACACTAACTCACCTTCAGCATACTTACAAGCCTGAATAGTTCTGCTTAACTAAATTACATCTTAAACATATATTTTGTTAGTGCAAAATGCATAATGGATTGCTAATTGAAGCCCTTTTGATATATTCATCATAACTATTATCTTTATTACAAAAAACAAGGGTTTTTGAAACCAAATAAACCATAGAAAATAAGATACCTATATTTAGCGTATGTACTGATTTTAAAGCTTCTGAAATCAACGCTATTACACCAATTCTAACTTATTGTTTGGGTAGCCTATTGACTGATTTAAATTTTAAACTAAGGTAATGATGATACTGTATTGTGTACCTTCACTCTATAGCTTTAATAGCATTTAACGAGTAAAAAAGTAGTTGTTTTGAGCGGAGCCGGAGGAATACGTTGTAGCAGCTTGGCTTATGGCCTTTGTCAAATGGGGGCATAAGATTCCTGTACTATATTTAAAAAAGAAGCTTCCCAGCGGGTTTCGGATGAAATAAATACATTTGGCGTAACGGTTATTCATTTATAAGACAACATGAAAAATAAGAGTTTCATCTTTATAATATACCTATTGATAATTGGAGTAAATGCCAATGCACAATCGGAGAAACCAAAGAATATTCTTTTAATTTGTATCGATGACCTGCGCCCTGAGTTGGCTTCCTTTGGCGCGGAACATATATATTCTCCTAACATTGACCAACTAGCCAAAAAAGGACGTCCTTTTCTTAATCATTTTGTCAACGCTCCTAGCTGCGGCCCTTCTAGGTATACATTATTGACCGGAACCTACGGACCTGCTCGTAACGATGCCCTTTTCCAGCGTGCCAAACTCATAACTAAAGCCAATACTAATCAACGCCCAACTATGCCGGAATGGTTCAAAAAACATGGCTATACCACTGTTTCGGTAGGTAAAGTATCGCATCACCCTGGAGGATTGGGCGGAGCAGATTGGAACGATGAACAAGTAATTGAAATTCCAAACGCGTGGCATCGCAACCTAATGCCTGTTGGCCCTTGGCAACATCCCCGCGGCGCTATGCACGGTTTGGCAAATGGTAGCATACGAAGTAAAGAAAAAGGCACAATGGACGTTTATGAAGCGAGAGCCGATAAAGGCGATACCTATCCAGACGACCTTATTATAGAACAAGCCTTAACAGAACTGGAAACCTTAACAACGACCTCTGATAGCCCATTTTTTCTTGCCGTAGGCATTATAAAGCCACATTTACCCTTTGGAAGCCCGAAAAAATATCTGGATCTTTATGACGACTCCGTTTTTCCTGAAAATCCATACCCAAACAAACCCCAAGGAAAAAGTACGTGGCATCCGTCCGGCGAAATGATGCAGTATAATTTATGGGAGAAAGATGTATTTAACGATACTGATTTTGCCTTGGAATTACGAAAATATTATGCTGCTTGTGTAAGCTATGCAGATGCACAAGTGGGCCGCATCCTAAAAAAATTAAAAGAGACAGAAGCCAATAAAAATACTATTGTAGTGCTTTGGGGAGACCACGGCTGGAATTTAGGTGAACACGGTATTTGGGGGAAACACAACCTTTTTGACGTGGCCTTAAAATCGCCCTTAATTATCTATACTCCGACAATAGAACAACCTGGAGAAAAAGCCACGGGTATTGTAGAAACCTTGGATATCTTTCCCACGTTATGTGATTTAACAGGACTTCCCAAAGCTAAATTTAGTCAAGGTACCTCCTTAATTGCTATGTTAGAAAATCCTTTACAATCTGGACATGCAGCCGTATCTTATCTACAAAACGCGCAAAGCATACGTGTTCCTAGGTATCGACTTATTGCACATGATACTGAATACATGGAACTGTACGACTATGAATCGGCCGAAAAAGAAAAACAAAATATTGCAGATGAACATCCAGAAAAAGTCGCGGAACTAAAACTACTATTGCGCGCTAAAATAAACCAAGTACGGTAACAGCTACAACTAAAAAATTAGAACATCAAATGAGTATGACTTTGGAACAGACTTGGCGTTGGTACGGACCTAAAGACCCCGTATCATTGTCCGACATAAAACAAGCAGGAACTACGGGCATAGTTTCTGCGTTACACCATATTCCAAACGGAGAAGTCTGGCCGGTATCCGAAATCACGAAACGAAAAAGGGAAATTGAAAATGCTGGACTCACATGGTCGGTAGTAGAAAGTGTTCCTATTCACGAAGCAATAAAAACACAGGCCAAAGGATATCTTAACTATATTGAAAACTACAAACACACCATAACCAATTTGGGTACTTGCGGAATAGACATTGTGTGTTACAACTTTATGCCCGTATTGGACTGGACACGTACCAATCTAGAGTATAAGCTGGAAGACGGGTCTACCGCATTGCGATTTGAGGCAGTCGCTTTTGCGGCATTTGAATTATTCTTATTAAAAAGACCGGGAGCTTCAACTACCTATACAAAGAAACAGCAACAAACGGCTAAACGGTATTTTAAGGATTTAACTGATGCCGAAAAACAAAAACTTTCCAACAATATCATCGCAGGACTTCCGGGTGCGGAAGAAGGCTATTCGGTGAAGGATTTCAATGCAATCTTGTCCACGTATGATAACGTGGGGCCAGCAGAACTTAAAAAACACTTGTTCGCGTTTTTAAGTCACATTATTCCTGCAGCCGAGGAAGCCGGAGTTTTAATGTGCATCCACCCAGATGACCCTCCCTATCCAATTTTAGGATTACCACGGGTAGTGAGTACGGAAGAAGATATCTTGGAACTCTATGCCGCTGTGGATAGTCCCAATAACGGACTAACATTTTGTACGGGATCTTTTGGGGTAAGACCAGATAATGATCTTCCTAGTATGGTTTCCCGTTTAGGCAGCCGTATCCATTTCATACATTTACGCAGTACCCTACGAGATGCCAACGGCAACTTTCACGAAGCCAACCATCTAGAGGGAGATGTAGATATGTATAACGTTGTAAAAGCCTTGGTCATAGAGCAAGAAAAACGCAAGCTAGCTGGCCGCAAAGATTTCAGAATGCCCATGAGACCTGATCACGGTCATAAAATGTTGGACGACCTTCACAAAAAGACCAATCCTGGATATTCGGCTATTGGACGTTTACGAGGTCTTGCTGAGCTAAGAGGTTTGGAACTTGGAATAAGAAAATCAATAACAAACTAAAATGCTTATCGAAATGAATTTCAAAAACTTTTTCACCCTTGTTTTTATAGCCAGTATCTTAAATTCTTGCGCTAAGGCAGAAGGGTCCAAAACCATTCGTCTGGGCCATGGGTTGGATATGAGTCATTCTGTTCACAAGGCCATGGTAAAAATGGGCGAAGATCTAGACCAACTATCCGAAGGAAAATTAAATCTTGAAATTTACCCGAGTCAGCAACTGGGAACAGAACGACAATGTTTGGAGCTATTACAAATAGGCAGTTTGGACATGACTAAGGTTTCAGTTGGTGTATTGGAGAATTTCGCCCCCAAAATGAAGGTATTAGGACTTCCTTTTTTGTTTAGGGACAGGGAACACTCCTTTAAGGTATTGGATGGCCCTTTAGGACAAGAATTATTAAACGGAGGAGAAAAATACTGGCTCAAAGGCTTGGGTTATTATGATGCGGGCAGCCGTAGTTTTTATACAAAAGACAAACCCGTAAACACCCCTGAAGACCTTATAGGGCAAAAAATTCGGGTAATGGAAAGTGTTACCGCAATGGATATGGTCAGCGGCCTTGGCGGTTCCCCAACACCTATTTCTTGGGGTGAACTATACACGGCACTACAACAAGGGGTCGTGGACGGTGCCGAAAACAACCCGCCAAGTTTTTACCTTTCCAGACATTATGAAGTGGCCAAATTTTATACACTTGATGAACATACCGTACTTCCAGATGTGTTGCTTGCAGGCACTCACCTTTGGCACGAACTATCGGAAGATGAACAGGGTTGGTTAAAAAAAGCGGTAGACAATTCAGTCGTTTACCAACGTAAACTATGGCTAGTTGCGGAGAACGAAGCTTTGGAAGCAGTCAAAAAAGCGGGTGTTCAAATTATATATCCTGACAAGACTCTTTTTGCTGATAAAATCAAGGATTCATTTGACAAGTACAAAGAGGATACCGAGTTTTATCAAATGATCAAAGACATACAAGCTACTAAATAAACCGATTTAAAAGAACAGGACATGAACCTAAGAGTGAAAATTGACAAACTATTAGCCACCTTTTTGGTCATTATCATGACTGCCATGGTGTTGAATGTACTTTGGCAAGTCGCTAGTCGTTTTATCTTGGGGTCGCCTAGTTCCTTCACGGACGAACTGGCGCGCTATCTTATGATATGGGTGGGAATCTTGGGAGCGGCTTATGTCTCTGGACAAAATATGCATGTAGCCATAGATGTTCTCCCAAGACGATTGAACGAGCAGACCCAAAAAAAACTATTATTCATCGTTAGGCTTTTGATTATCCTTTTCTGCCTAGGTGCGATGGTAGTTGGCGGTCTGCGCTTGGTCTATATTACCCATGTGTTGGACCAAAAATCTCCTGCCTTGCAAGTTCCCTTATCCTTAGTTTATGTGGTCATCCCTATCAGTGGCTTGCTCATTATCTATTATAAAATCTCCGATATCCTAAAAGACTAACCCTATGGAATACGCACCAATACTAGTTTTAGTCATCAGTTTTATTTGTCTTTTGGCCATAGGTACTCCAGTTGCATGGAGTATTGCTGTTTCTTCCTTACTTACCTTAATGGTCAGTATTCCTATAATGCCCGCAATGACCACAGTAGCACAACGGATAGGTACTGGACTGGACAGTTTTGCACTGTTAGCTATTCCGCTCTTTATCCTTTCGGGAGAATTGATGAACAAAGGAGGTATCGCCCACCGGCTCATTGCCTTTGCAAAAACTTTAGTAGGTGCCTTACCGGGCGGACTGGCACTTATAAATATTATTTCGGCCATGCTTATGGGTGCCATTGCAGGGTCTGCCATGGCAGCAGCGTCGGCCATGGGAAGTATTCTAGGACCTGAAATGGAGAAAGAAGGCTACTCACGTGAATTTGGTGCCGCAGTAAATATTACCGCAGCCACCACGGGTCTTGTCATTCCACCAAGTAACGTACTTATCGTATATTCCTTGGCCAGTGGCGGCGCATCTATTGCAGCACTCTTCTTGGCAGGCTACATTCCTGGGATTCTAACAGGGCTTTTCCTAATGATTGTTGCCTCATTTTGGGCGAAGAAAAAAGGATATAAAGTAGGTAAGCGCAGTACTCTTAAAGAGATTTTTAAAACTTTTGTGGATGCTGTACCTAGCCTATTCATGCTAGTTGTCGTGATTGGAGGTATCGTTACCGGTATTTTTACTGCCACCGAAGCATCAGCAATTGCCGTCCTGTATAGCTTCTTATTAGGAATGATATACCGTGAAATTACTTTCCCCAAAATGCCTCAGATACTTTTGGATTCGGCAGCTACAACAGCAATTGTTATGTTGTTGATAGGTGCGTCTATGAGTATGTCTTGGGCTCTGAGCTATGAGAATATTCCGCAGGAAATTAGTTCGGGACTTTTGGCGTTGAGCGATAACCCGATTATCATTCTTTTGATTATCAATTTACTCCTGCTCTTTGTTGGAATCTTTATGGACATGACTCCGGCCGTCCTAATTTTTACGCCTATATTTCTTCCCGTAGTTACCGCTTTAGGTTTAGATCCCGTTCATTTTGGAATAATTATGGTATTAAATCTCTGTATTGGACTTTGCACACCGCCCGTAGGCTCTGTACTGTTCGTTGGAGTTGGAATCGCCAAAACCAGTATAGAAAAGGTCGTAAAACCCTTGTTACCTTTATTTATAGCAATGATTTTTGCCCTATTTCTAGTGACCTACTTCCCCGAATTAAGCCTCTGGTTGCCACGGCAGTTTGGACTGTAGTGTTTTTGGTATGAAATAGTAGAGAAACAATCGGTATTATAATATTCTAAAACCCAAAGTATTCTTTAGCATTATGATAGGAAATATCGCTTACTATTTTACCCAACCATTTTTCATCCGCCGGAAGTTCTCCATTTTCGACATCTTTTCCGATAAGGTTACACAGAATACGTCTAAAATATTCATGTCTTGGAAAAGAAAGAAAACTCCGGGAATCTGTAAGCATGCCCACAAAACAACTCAACAAGCCCATATTGGAAAGTGTATTTATCTGCTTTTCCATACCGTCCTTTTGATCCAGATACCACCATCCAGAACCAAATTGCACCTTCCCTTTTATACTACCATCGTTAAAGTTTCCCGCCATAGTGGCAAACACTTCATTATCTGCGGGATTCAAATTATAAAGTACCGTTTTCGCTAATTGGTCTGTACTATCCAAATCGTTTAAAAAACCACTCAAGGCCCTAGCCTGTGAAAAATCGCCCATAGAATCAAAACCGGTGTCCGGGCCCAAATTTGTCAATAATCGCTTATTGTTGTTTCTAATGGCACCTAAATGAAACTGTTGCGTCCACCCCCTTTTATGGTATTCCCGGGAAAGAAACAAGAGCGTTTTGGCCTTAAAAAAAGCAACCTCTTCAGTTGTTAAGCTTTTGCCTTCCCTAATCTTTTTGAATAGTGAATTACAATTGTAAGTCTCCGACTCAAAATAATACAACTGCTCTAATCCGTGATCCGCCAGTCGCGCACTGTTCTCATGAAAAAAATTGATTCGTTGCTCCAAAGCGGAACATAATTCGTTATAGGTGTCAATACTGCTATTGGTAACCGATTCTAATTTTTTAAGATAATAAGCGTAGCTCGCTGCATCCTCTACAGCAAAGGCCTTATCCGGTCTAAAGGTGGGATAGACTTTTGGGCTTGTACCCTGCTTTTTTATTCTGGCGTGATGTGCCAAATTATCTGTTGGATCATCCGTAGTACATAAATAATCTACTTTTTGACCTTGTAAAAGTCCGACCGTATGATGTGAGGGCGATTGCAGTTGCTCGGAAGTACGTTCGTAGATGGCTTCCGCATTTGCCGGCGATAGAAATTCATTGATTCCAAAGTAGCGCTGTAGCTCCATATGTGTCCAATGATACAATGGATTTCTAACGGTATAGGGAACGGTTTCCGCCCATTTTAAGAACTTTTCCTTGTCAGATGCTTTCCCAGTAATATAGTTCTCATGAATACCTAAAGCTCGCATGGCTCGCCATTTATAATGGTCACCTGACAACCAGACCTGACTTATATTCTCAAATACCCTGTTCGTGGAAATCTCGGCTGGAGACAAATGATTATGGTAATCTATGATGGGCAAAAGCTTAGCATGTTCATGGTACATTTTCTTAGCAAATTCGCCCTGTAACAAGAAGTCTTCTGTGATAAATAACTTCATCCGTTGGTTTTAGTTTCGTAATTTTTTAATCAATTCCAATATACCCCGAACCTTATTTTCAAGACCTTTAAAGTCTTTATCAGCTAATACTTGTTTGCTTATCAATTGGGAACCCATGCCTACACAGGTAACGCCGGCATCGAACCAACCTTTAAGATTGGATTCCTCCGTACTAACGCCTCCAGTGGGCATAATATTTGTCCAAGGTTGCGGTCCTTTTATGGCTTTTACGAATCCTGGACCATAAGTAGAACCCGGAAACAACTTAATGATTTCACAGCCCATTTCCTCGGCCCTATTAATTTCCGTCAAGGAACCACAACCCGGTGACCATAATACTTTCCTTCGGTTACAGACGATAGCTATATCTTCTCTTAAAGATGGAGTTACGATAAAGTTCGCACCCATTTGCATGAACATACTTGCTGCCCCAGCATCGGTTATAGAACCAACACCCAAAATCATACCCGGTAATTCGGAAATGGCGTATTTATTAAGCTCAGAAAAAACCTCGAAGGCAAAATCGCCTCGTGCGGTAAATTCCATCAAACGTGCGCCACCATCATAACAAGATTTTAATACCTTCTTTCCTAAAGCGCTGTCTGAATGATAGAACAACGGCACCATGCCAGTTTCCTTCATTACGGTTGCCACTTCTATTCTTGAATATTGAGCCATACTATTTTGTATTTTGCAAGTCACGACTTATCTAGCCACACGACCGGATGCGTCGCCACCCATTAATTTTTCTACTTCACTTACCGTTACCAAATTGGCATCACCCATTATGGTGTGTTTTAAACAGGACGCGGCCACAGCAAAGTTCAATGCATTTTGATCATCCTCTGGGTATTTTAACAGACCGTATATTAACCCTCCCATAAAAGAATCGCCACCCCCTACGCGGTCTACGATATCGGTAATTTGATACTGGGGCGATTGAAACATAGTCTCTCCATCATAAAGCACACCCGCCCAGGAATTATGGGACGCGGATATGGAACCCCTTAAAGTGGTAATGACTTTTTTAGCCTTTGGAAACTTCATCATCATCTGTTCGCAAACGGATAAAAAAGTTTCCGCCTTTACATGTTCGCCTTGGGTGGTAATATCCAAACCTTCAGGCTTTATACCAAAATGCTTTTCGGCATCCTCTTCATTCCCCAAAACAATATCACAGTAGGATGTAAGCTCCGTCATAATGGCTTCCCTATCCCCACCGTAATTCCATAGTTTTGCACGGTAGTTTAGATCCGTAGAGACCGTCACTCCCATTTCACTGGCTACTTTTACAGCCTCTAAACAAGCATCAGCAGCGCCTTGTGAAATTGCCGGAGTAATTCCTGTCCAATGGAACCATTCCACACCTTCAAAAACCGATTTCCAATCAATCATTCCCACCTCGATTTCGGCAATTGCCGAATGTGCACGGTCATAGACGACCTTACTGCCGCGACTTACCGCACCAGTTTCTAAAAAGTAAATACCCAAACGATCACCTCCATATACGATATGTTCGGTACCTACATTACGCTTTCGCATTTCCATTAGGGCACATTCTCCGATATCGTTCTTGGGTAAACGGGTTACAAATTCTACCGGAACACCATAATTAGCCAAAGAAACGGCCACATTAGACTCTCCACCGCCATACACCGCATCAAAACTATTGGTCTGGGAAAATCTTAAAAATCCTGGAGGGGATAAACGAAGCATAATCTCTCCAAAGGTTACTACTTTCTTCATGTAACTTTTATTTATTTTCTATAACTCACTTTTTAAAAATGCACTATAAAGTTACCATTTCCGATATAGTTCCGTGTTCAAAAAGAGATCAAAAAAGTCATATTTACTGATCTAAAAACAACTTTATTTTTACTTGACCTCCAATATAATTAGTTTCCAAACCTAAAATTAAAGAACTGTTAGGTTTCATTGGTACTAAAAATAATTCAGTACACCATGACACCTATTTCTTGCTTAGTTTTTTATCAAATGTTTTGGCAAATCTTCAACTCGTTCACAGCACAATTGATCCATGACCTGTTTAAACTGTGTCTTTAACATACTTATAGTATGGTCGCCCCCTTGGTTACCCAACGCTCCACACCCGTAGAGAAAGGAACGGCCCATAAAGGTGAATTTCGCGCCACTAGCCATAACACGAGCAATATCCGGTCCAGAACGGAGCCCGCTATCCATCATAATTTCTATTTGATCGCTATATTTCGCTGTTATTTCCGAAAGCGATTTGATGGTTGACTGCGCGGCATCCAATTGCCTGCCTCCATGGTTAGAAACGATGATGCCATCAAAACCCAAGCGAATGGCATCTTGTGTATCTTGTTCTGAAGCTACGCCCTTAAGAACTAATTTTCCTTTCCATTTGTCCCTGATGGGCTTTATCCGCTCCTCATTCAAGCGACCGGAAAAGGTCTTGTCCATAAATTGTCCCAGCTGTTTTAGGTTCAATCCTTCGGGAGTATATGGTTTTAGTGTCTCAAATGTAGGCTGACCGTATTTTAGCGTATTATATGCCCAAGTGGGTTTCCCCATAATTTGTAAAATATTTGTAATGGACATTTTTGGCGGTAAAGCTAGTCCGTTCCTTATATCCCTTGGACGGTAACCAAAAGTAGGCACGTCACAAAGGAGAACGAGTACGGGACATTCCGCCGCCGCCGCCCTATTGATGATATCGTCCCTAAGAGAATCCTCCGCAGGATTGTATAGTTGAAACCACGCATTGCCTTCGGTAAGTTCGCTGGCACGCTCTATGTTCATGGTGGTCACTGTACTCAGTATAAATGGGACATTATTTTTATGGGCAGATTTTGCCAATATTTCAGGTGAATTGGGCCACATCAACCCTTGAAGTCCTACCGGAGAAATACCAAAAGGTGCATCAAACTCCATGCCCATCACGGTAGTTTTGGTAGAACTAACACCTTGGTTCCTTAAGTACCTTGGCTGTAACTGCACCTCCCTAATCTCGGATGTATTTCTAGACAGGCTCACATCCTCATTGCAACCACCATCCAAATATTCAAAGGCGAACTTTGGGATACGCCGCATAGCCTTGTTTCTTAAATCGTCTATAGACGGGTAATCTGGGTTGAATTCGCTATTCATATGTCTTCACCTTATTAAATCATTCTAAAGATATGTGTTTTTCTCTGAATCCTATTTATCAATAATTTGTATCCAATTCGATACATATCAAAGTAAATGACATGTCCACATAGAAGGATTCTGTAGTATTTTTCCAATAATTTTTATGCCTACTAGGAACCACGGAAAGACAACTCTTATAGTCGCTAATGCAGATGACTGACCAAGTAAACATAATGATAAAAGTTACCATATACCTATACCCTATCTTCAATTTTTATTTACTACTAAATAGCACTACACATAGCAAACGGCTGGCGATGATTACTTTAACCGCACTCTAGAGAACTATCTTGATTACTTTGTATTTCTGAGGTGATATGGTACGAGCTTGCCGCCCGCACTAGATGAGGTACTACGATAAATACTTATTCTTAAAAAGTGATACTGGTTTTATGAATACAAAAAGAACTCAAACAGTAGACTTCTGATAATCAAAAGCTTAAAAAATGAAAATCCTAGGCACGCAGTTGATCTGTTTTGTTTGGCATAGTTAACTATTTCTAAAACCGCTTCTGCCCAGAAAACTCCATCGCCTCCCCTTTACCAAACCCAAAACTGACACCAAAGGTTACAAACCGACCTTGCTGGGTGAAATTCCTTAAGTAGAAGTTTGGCTGTATGGTTTGGGTTTCCCTAATCCGCGAAGCGAATACATCTCGGATACTGAGGTTTAGTATGGCCTTGCCTTTTAATATTTTCTTTCGTGCCCCGAAATCCAAGAACAGGTTTTCAGTGATTTCCTGCTGCAGGGTTCGGAAGCCAGACACATAATTACCGATAAATTCCAAATCAATATCCGCAGGTAATTTTATTTTACTCATTAATCGGGTAGACCATTGGTTCCCCGTAAAATCGAAGGAAGCACCTTCAAAATCGCCCTCACGCATAAAATGGCTAAAATTAAAATCACTAGTAAACGACAACAAATTCGTGGGTATATACTTGGCGTTGAATTCGATTCCTGTGGTATTGTTTACACCGATATTCTCTGGTCGTGAGGTGCTTATATTGTTCTCAAAGGCCACTATCCTTTCTACGACATCTTCGGTATGGCGATAAAAGACCCCAAAATTCATGGAGACCTTCCTTACTTTATAAATACTAGTAATCTCAAAACTATCGGTAAATTCCGGTTGTAGGTTGGGATTTCCAGTACGTATGCTGAAGTTATTCCGGATATTGAAAAACGGATTCAAATCCCATAATCGAGGTCGGAATATCCGCTTGGAATAGCCTGCCTGTACCGATAAATTATCGGTGAATTTGTAAGAAGTATGTCCGCTAGGGAAAAAGTTATTATACCGCTGATCATTACGTGTATTAGTGTTCTGTAACAGCGTTGCGACATCGGTATCTTCAAAGCGTACACCCAGTTTTAAGCCCCATTTCTCTTTTTCATAAGCTGCCGTTCCGTATACGCCCAGTACTTTTTGTGTCCATTCAAAAACATTCGTCAGCTCCCGACTTTCCACAAAAGAGGTGCCATCAAATTCACTGATGCCAAAATCGCTTTCCACATCGTTTATCTGGTATTGCGCCCCTGATTCTATGGTGTATTTATCCGCCCATGGATGGGTATAATCCGCCTTAAAAATATAATCGGCCTGACCAAAATCGGTTCGTGCACGTTGCAGTAAATCATCTGCGGTGCCAAATGTGGTGGTATTGGTAAAATCAGATACTTGGTCTTTGGCAAAAAGGTTTCCTGTAGCACTTAAGAGTAGAGATTGGTCCTTGTTTCCTTCAAAGTCCTTTTTGTATTGCAGCTCGTAAGAATATTTAGGATTGGTAGCCGTGGTTAATTCGCGACGGTTGAACGCATCCGTCATCAAATCTCCACTATCATAGGTGCTAAACAATGCCGTAGCATTTTCCTTTTCCCACTCGTAAGTAAAGTTTCCTGATAGTGTAATTACATTCAAATCATTAATGTGGTAATCCGTGCCTAAGATAAGGTTAAAAAAAGTTTCGTTCTTATCGCTTTTACCAATGCTGGTAATGTAGGTTTCGTCAATAAGGTTTCTATTTTCACTCTCATTATCACTGGGAAAAGTGCGACGCCCTACCCCCAATTGACTGAACAAATTAAATTTCTCGGTTCTTTTATTCAAACTAAAGCCTAAACTATGATTATTTGGAATCCCCGTATTTAAGGTCACAGCACCATTTAAACCTCGTTTTTCCTCCTTTTTCAATATAATATTTATGATACCCGAGGTACCTTCTGCATCGTACTTGGCCGATGGGTTGGTAATAACTTCGATACGCTCTATCATATCGGCTGTAAGCGTTCCCAAGACGTTCCCCTGTTCGTTGGCAATGACTGATGGTTTTCCGTTAATGAGCATCTGTACCCCTTGACTACCACGTAGACTAATCTGTCCCTCTATATTCACATTGACAGACGGCACATTGTTTAGTACCTCCAAGGCACTAGCACCAGTACTACTCAAATCTGCACCTACATTAAACACCCTTCTATCCAACTTAAAAACTGTTTGGGAAATTGCGCCTTCCACTACTACCTCATCCAATTGTTTGGCATCTTCAGCCAAGATTACAGTACTTAAATCTAGTACACCATTTTCTATACTAGGGTCGTTGATACGCTTTGTGGTATACCCCATAAAGCTGAACTCGATATAAAAACTGGGTGCATCGGTTTCCATAACAAAGGTTCCGTCCCTTAATGTAGTCGTTCCCGAAATAGGTTTTTTAGTAGCTGGGTCACCTACTAAAACAGTGGTAAATTCTATCGGAGCACCGGCTGCATTGTTGACTTTGCCACTAATGAAAATTATACCATTTTGTGCATTTACACTTTGAATTACAAACAAGAGGATACCGATATATAAAATATTAAAACGTTGTTGCATGGTGGGAAAATTAGTCTGGTTTGAAACACAAAGATGCGCACTAGCAAAACTATAGCTTTTTCTTTTCCGTAAACGACTTTGGTTGGCTTACGAACGACATAAAGAATACAAGCTTACGTTCACACGGCTAAAAACGTCGATAGCGGTTTTGTTTTACCATTCCTTATCTTAAAATGGTACTTTTATAATATGTCTAGAAAAGTATTTTTTTTACCAAGTACTAGCAAAGAGGTTATATTCCAAATAGTGCTGCACATTGTGCTTTTCCTTTTCTTTTCTTTCGATAGAAACCAGCCCCAAATACAGGAGTATAAGATAGTGGCTTTTTTAAACTATGCATTGGGAGCCCTTATTATCAACTATGCGCTACTGCCTCGCTATTTTTACAAAAAAAGATACCTTCTTTTCTTTTTATATGTAGCCATAATGGTAGCTACCATCATTGCTGTTGAAGAATTGATATTAGAGCGTATTTACTTCCCCGATACCAGAGGTACACGTTTCCCTGGAGTCGTCTACAGCCTCCTAGATGTCATGCCTGTAATTATGATTTTGGCCGGCTTCAAGTTTGCATGGGACGCATCTACTAAGCAACGGGAGGTGGAAGAATTACGTTCCTCGGTAAAAGAGAGTGAACTTCAGTTCTTAAAATCGCAGATCAACCCTCATTTTCTTTTTAATAACTTAAACAATCTGTACTCTTACGCCATTGAACAATCACCTAAAACACCTTCCATTATTCTAGAACTTTCGTCTGTGTTGCGTTATATGTTGTATGATTGTAAGGAAGACTTTGTAGCGCTCCACAAAGAAATAGAACACCTAAAAAACTTTACTCAACTTAATGAACTACAGATAGAGGATCGTGGCAAAGTCACTTTTGAAACAACCCACATAGCCTCTGGATATCTTATTGCACCGCTTATACTAAACGTATTTATCGAAAATGCTTTTAAACACAGTACTGCAAGTCAATCCGATTCTATTTTTATTGATATCCGTATAAAATTGGACGCCAACGGCCAATTGGATTTTGAATGTAAGAATTCTTTTAGGCCCGTGACAAATACCGAAAACCTCGCTAACGGAATAGGCCTTAGAAATGTACAAAAACGTTTACAACTATTGTATCCCGATGCGCATACCTTGCGGATAAAAAACATCAATAATCTATATTCCGTACATTTAAAAATGAACTTGAAATCTGATTTAGAATGATTCGCTGCATCATCATAGAAGACCAACCACCTGCGCAGCGAGTACTAAAAAAATATATTTCAGATATTGGGAATATAGTATTAAACGGCACATTTGCAGATGCACTACAGGCCATGGAATTTTTAAAAACATCTGATATAGATCTAATTTTTCTGGATATTCATTTACCAAAAATATCGGGTATCGACTTTTTAAAAATGCTTTCTACAAAGCCATATGTAATATTGACGACAGCCTTTCCCGACTATGCTTTGGAAAGTTATGAGTACGACGTAACGGACTATTTATTAAAACCCTTCTCATTTGAGCGATTTGTACAAGCAGTTTCCAAAGTCAAAACAACTTCTTCGGAAAAGTCCAAAAATCTAAAACCTACCGAAGTAAGTTCAAAATCTGATGTTATCTTTATAAAATCTGGTTATGAGCTGATAAAAATAGACGTGTCCGACATCCGTTTTATACATTCCGACGCTGACTATACCGAAGTATTTACAACAGAAAAAAAGCACCTTTCTCAAGAACCTTTGCGGTTTTGGGAGGAAACATTGGACAACCGATTATTCATTCGTATCCACAAATCGTATATTCTAAACATATCAAAAATTGAAAAAATCATTGGAAACCAAGTCCGTTTAGACGATCACAAGAACCTTCCAATAGGTAGAGCGTACAAAGAACGTTTTATGCAACAAGTTTTAAATTAATACAACATGGGGAAATTAAAAAAAGAAGACATTAAACAGGAAGTATTTGACCTCTACGACGATTACGCACATAACAGGCTTCCCCGACGTTTATTTTTGGACAAACTCTCTACTTATGCCGTGGGAGGCATTACAGTAGGTTCCTTACTTGGTTTTATATCTCCTGATTATATTAAGAAAATACAAGTCCCACAAGATGACGCACGCTTAAACTCCGAGTTTATCACCTATGAATCTCCAAAAGGCGGAAGCACCATAAAAGCCTTGCTTTCCAAACCTGCAGATAATACTGAAAAACTGCCAGGTATCATCGTTGTTCATGAAAACCGTGGTTTAAACCCACACATCCAAGATGTTGGAAGACGCACCGCACTTTCTGGTTTCATTTCTTTGGCACCAGATGCTTTGACTCCCTTGGGAGGTTATCCTGGTACCGATGACAAAGGACGCGAATTACAGCGCAAACGCAATCGGAACGAAATGTTGGAAGATTTTATCGCTGCGTTTGAACACTTAAGAAATCATCCTGACTGTACTGGGAACGTTGGTGTGGTAGGTTTCTGTTTCGGCGGATGGATTTCCAATATGATGGCCATAAAAGTACCTGATTTAAAAGCTTCGGTTCCATTTTATGGAGGACAACCAACAGAAAACATAATCGATATAAACGCACCCTTACTATTGCATTTTGGAGAACTTGACAAACGCGTTAACGAGGGATGGCCGGCATATGAGGAAGCCTTAAAAAAACATAATAAAGAACATACTGCCTATATCTATGAAAATGCCAATCATGGGTTTCATAACGATACCACACCAAGATATGACCGTGAAGCCGCAGAATTAGCTTGGAACCGAACAATCAACTTTTTTAAGGAGAAGTTGGACTAGTATTCGACGCACTACCCCAATACAAGTATAACAACAGAGGCTCTAAATCAATCAAAACCAAATTGGTCTAGGCCTTTATGGCTAATTTTTATAGCTTCTAAAGGTTTTAAACCGTCAAAAGTCATATCCTGTTCAACCATATAATAAAGCATCCCTGATTTTTCCTTTTCAGCAAGGATTTTTTCGAAATCTATAGTTCCCTTTCCAACTGGGGCAAATCTTCCCTGTTTGTCCATATCCTTTACATGCCATATTATAAAACGACCTGGATAGTTTTTAAAATAAGCTAAAGGGTCTGCACCGGCTTTAGTAACCCAATAGAGGTCCATTTGAAAATTCACTAATTCTGGGTCACAGTTTTCTAATAGGTAATCTATGGGAACAATCCCATCCGCATCTTTTATAAATTCAAAATCGTGATTGTGGTATAGTAATTTAAGTCCTGCTGCTTTAGCCTTTGCACCCAAGGTATCCAAAATTTCCGCTAAGTTTTTTGCACCTCCAGTCATGCTCAATGTCCTCGTTGTTTGGTCAAATTTGAACAGGCCCATAGGAGGAACCGGAACAACAAAATATTCAAATCCAGCAGCTTTCACATCGGCCATCATGGCATCTGCATTTTCAAAGGTTACAGCTCCCTGGTGTGTGCTTACAGCATCAAGGTTTAACTCAGTTAGCAAGGACTTAAAGGCTTCTGGAGCCATATTATAAAATTCTCCATTTTCATAACCTGCTGCCTCTATATATTCATACCCAGCAGCGGCAACAGCTTTTAGTGTCTCTTTCGTATCCGCACCCATGTCATCACGCAAGGTATATAAAGCGAGTCCGCCAAACTTTGCATCGCTAACCTTGTCGACACTAATAACAGGCTCCATCTCTTTTTGACTAGGATTCGCCTTTCCTGAACCATCTTTACAGGCGATGTTTCCCAAAATAAAAAATAGAAGGAATAAAGAAGTTACGGATAGTTGACCTTTTATGTTTTGCATCTTATTGTAGTATTTCATTATTTATTATTGGACTAAAATAAGGAATTAAATGTTCTTCCGTCAAGCAAATACTACTTTTGACTTGTGCAATACAACATTCCAAGAAAGTACGTATGAAAATGAACTTTCCTCCAATTTTTCCTATTAACATTTTTTTAAGGTCGTTGGCGACATAACTCTTGTCGTTCAAAGAAAATTTATGACTACATGCAAGTTATATGTGACTTTTACGTAACTCATATGAACCTGAAAATTTAATTATCTAATGTTAAAATATTTTTTCCTCTTTACAAGTTTATTGTTACTTTTTACTACAACGGCCTCTGCTCAAAGAGATATCTACATTACCGGAACCGTATTAGATCAAGAGACCAACGAACCGCTAGAATATGCTACTTTGGTCGTGCAAAGTGTTGAGACACCTGATAAGATTACTGGGGGGATTACGGATATAAACGGAAAATTTAAGGTTGCTGCCGCGCCCGGAAAGTATAATCTGAGGGTAGAGTATATCTCGTACCAATCTTACATCCTTAACAACCAAGACCTAACCAAATCGACGGACTTAGGAACTGTTCGGCTTTCCATAGATGCCACACAACTAAACGCTGTAGAAGTTATAGGCGAAAAGACGACCGTTGAAGTACGCCTGGATAAAAAGATTTATAATGTTGGCAAAGACCTTACCAATAGCGGCGCAACCATAAGTGATGCCTTGGACAATATACCATCTGTAACTGTTGATGTCGATGGAGCTGTAGCACTACGAGGCAATGGTAACGTGAGGATTTTAATCAATGGTAGGCCTTCTGCATTAGCAGGTTTTGGCTCCACAGATGCGTTGAGACAACTGCCAGCAGATGCCATAGAAAAAGTAGAAGTGATAACAAGTCCTTCCGCGCGCTATGATGCCGAGGGTACCGCGGGTATTTTGAATATTGTATTAAAGAAAGAAAAAACTCGTGGTTTTAACGGCACCATTAATACGACAGTAGGCTATCCCAACGCAGCTTCTTTCACATCGAATCTTAATTTGAGAAAAGAGAAGTATAATATCTTTAGTACCTTAGGATACTCTTACAGGGAACCGCCAGGAAATGGATTTTTTGATAATACCTACCAGAGTGGGGCCTTTGATCGAATTATCGAAGACCGCGATATCAACAGAAAGAATAGTGGCTTCAATTTAAATTTAGGAATTGAATACTTCCTAACGGAAACCTCCTCGTTGACCGCAAGTGCATTTGGCAGAACCAATGATGGAGAAGACATAACCAATAACAGCACAGAAAGATTTATTGGCACCGAAATCGATAGCAGAACTTTGCGAATAGAAGATGAGCAAGAAGAGGAAAAAAGCGCTCAATTCTCGCTTAACTACATTAACGATTTTAATACGGAAGGACATAAGCTTACCGTAGATTTACAGCTTTCTTATAACGAAGAATTAAAGCCGATTACTATATTAGAAAACAACACCTTTCCTAACGCGAATCTTATTGCAAACGAAAATATACGAGAATTAGAATTTCAAAACGAATATTTGACACAAATAGATTATGTGCTTCCTATGGGTGACGCACAATTTGAGGCAGGGTACCGAGGTAATTGGGAACAATCGGATACTGATTTTAGTCTGGAAGAGTTTAATTTAGATTCCAACGTATTTGTTCCCAATTTAGGGCTTACGAATCGATTTTTGTTTAACCAGAACGTGAATGCGCTCTATTCACAATATGGAAATAAATTTGGAGTTTTTTCCTTTCTACTCGGCCTTCGATTAGAGAATACCCAACTTAAGGGTGAAGTTAGCGGTGTAGACATACAAACTTTGGAGGAAGCTATCGGTGAGGGAATAGATCTCAATTTTAACAAGAATTATTTGGGACTCTTCCCTACATTAAACCTAATTTATGAACTTGCAGAAAATGAAAATCTAACGCTCGGATATAACCGTCGCATCAACAGGCCTAGAGGTTATTTTATTAACCCGTTTCCTTCTAGATCAAGTAGAACAAATATATTTCAAGGGAATCCAGATCTAGATCCAGCCTTTGCCAATGCTTTTGATTTGGGATATTTGAAGCGGTGGGAAAAACTGACCTTGACCTCATCGGTATATTATCAAAAAGAAACCAACTCTTTTGAAAGGGTGCAAGAAGAAACAGGGCAAGTTACAACTGATGGTATTGTCATCATACGTTCTATACCAATCAACCTTTCTGCCAACGAACGTTTGGGCGCTGAATTGGGATTATTATATAATCCAAAGAAATGGCTGCGTTTAAACGGTAGTTTTAATTTCTTCCAATTCAATTCAGATGGGGCTTTCAACGGTGTTGATTTTGGTGCCAAAAATACAAGCTGGTTTTCAAGATTTAGCTCTAAAATAAGCTTACCAGGAAAAATAGACTGGCAGACCAACGCCTTCTACCGTGGTCCTACCAATAATGCACAAACTGAAAATGAAGGTATATTTTCATTGAATTTGGCGTTTAGCAAGGATATTCTTAAAGACAAAGGTACACTGGCATTAAATGTTAGTGACCTTTTGAATTCTAGAAAGAGGATATCTTTGACCCAGACCCCATTTTTTAACTCAGAAAGTGAATTTCAATGGCGCGAACGACAAATAACACTTTCTTTTGTTTACCGCATAAATCAGAAAAAACAGCGTAACAGCGATAGGCGGCGTAATGGTGGCGATGAAGAGGGTGAATATTAAAGTCCTCTTTGTAATCTTACAGTTATAATCTTGTCTTGAAGTACCACAAGTATTCCAATAATCGATTACTAATAAAATAGCTATTTTCAAGATTGCGTTTACGATAAAAAGAGGTAATGTACTCCTAAACGTTCAACAGATTGAATTGCTCCTGCAGATATCCTAATTTTTCTTTTGAGTTCTTCCTTCACATTAGCAGATGCATTTTCAATCGTATACGCCTCAGGGTTATATTGTATCGTATTGCCTTTAATCGCTACACGTAATGAAATCATCTAAAAGCGTGTCCTTTTCTACTTCTTGCCAAAGTTTGGTGCAAATAGTAAAAAGTTCACCAGCTGTAGCCACTCTAATGCTTCTAGACCATTTTTTTGGTAGTAACCTTGTGTTTCTGTCCTAAAAATTGAGCCAATTAATCACTTAAGGTCTGCTTTTCGTCATCTACTAAAATTTTTATCTTTTATTTTTTAGAGGTTAATTTTTTTGATAAAATTTAGGAGTTTATTCCCTATCAGAACTAAGGATATAATTAGTATTTGTGACTTGCATCACTTCAGAGATATTAGAATTTTGTTTCCCGAAAATGGAAAGCACTTTATTATTCTTTACCGCATTGATATACAGTTTTTCAATAGCTTTAGCTGCCATTTTATCTATAGATAGCACACCTTCCAAACTTACAAGAACACGCTCCTTAGTTTCCAAAAATATGTTCACGTGGTCTACAGTCAATCTTGCTGTTTCAGAATTCAATACTCCCAATACTTTCAGTATTCCGTACTCTTCCTTAATTTGAACTGCCATAATTTGTTTTTTAAGGTTTACCTAAAAACTTACTCACATACAACGTTTAATATTTAATTTTTATAATATTAATCTTACTTTATTTAAAATATAATCTTACATAAATATATTATGACCTGTTTTCTAGTTTTCAAATTTCTACTATATAAGACTAAAATACCTTTAAAACTAGAGTGTTACTTGGTACGTTTGACCTTAAGACTCTACAAAAATGCATCTTAACGACGGCATAAAGTAGGCAAGTTAGTTGAATGGTTATTTGTTGTAGTTGTATGGAAAGAATCTGTAGGTTAATGCAGAACTCGCACGTGTACGCTATAATTAAAACTAGCAATAGGGTTTTAAGAATATTAAATTTCCGTGCCAGCGAATGTTGTTTATAAAGTATTTCTGTAAAGAGGAACCCTAGGCTAATTTTAACCTTCTGATGGCTATACGATTGCATCTCAAGTGAAATCGTTTATACCTCTGTAAAACGTTATATTAAATTTACTAAGTAACCATGTTCGCTCCAAGAGACTGCAAAGGAATAACCTTAGACAACAAACAAGTTGGTATTAAAAATCCTTATTAAGCAATAGAAAATGAACGACCTCTAGACAAACACGCTTACTATCACGTTTCCAAAGAAAAATTTCCACTGTAATTTTCGGAACTAAAAAAAATAAGGCAGGTTGTACGTATTTGGTAATTCAACCCTAAAGGTTTAAAAAAATTATGCCGGCTAAATGAAATATAAGAATATTATAATAAGTTGAGCCTTCGCATTAATTCAGGTCTCCTTGATCGGCTAATAGGGATTATCTTCTTTTCTATAAACACATTGTTGTTCTCAATATCAATTATTTTTGTAAAATTAATAATGAACGAGCGGTGAATTAGAAAAAAAAAGTCATCTTAGGTAGTTTTTCTTTAATTTTTTTTAAAGTGGTATGCACGCGATACGATCGTGTATTGGTCGTTATATCCATATAATCTCCTTTGGCCTCTACAAATAATATCTCGTTCAGTTTTAGCTTGATAAGAGTCGACTATCTATGTTAATGTACAAATCTGCTTGATCTCGGTTATCCTTCATATCTTTCGGAGCTTCACTACTACCTTTTTCAACTGCACTTTTAATTTTCTGAATAGATTTATGGAATCTTTCCGCCGTAATGGGTTTTACCAAATAATCTACGATCATTTCATATTCGTAAGCCGTAATAGCAAAATCGGTATCTGAAGTAACTAAAACAATTTTAGGGGAATCCTTTAAGGTCTGTATAAAATCTACACCACTAAAACCTGGCATATGAATATCTAAAAACACGACATCTATAGGGTGTTGATTTAAATATTTTATGGCAGATATAGCATTATCAAACTCTTCCACAGCACTAATTTCGGGAGTACTGTAGCATAGCGTCGATACAATTGCCCTAGCCATCTTTTCGTCATCTACCATAATACAATTCATTTCTAAATTTTTTTGATATAGGTTCCCATGATATCTAATACTTGTATAAACTCAATGTTTCTATGCATATTATTCTTTTTGAGTTCGTCTTCAAATTTTACCGATAAAATGTATGCATTTTCCATTCCCAGAATATTAAACTTATGTTTTAGCTTATGCACAATTTCCCAAGCCCCCTCAAAGTCGTTCGCCGTAATTGATTTTAGATACACTTCTTTTTCCTTTGGAAATTCCTCTTTTAGTATGGTAATAAATTGTTGTTCGAATTCTTTATCTCCGTCTGCCAATTTTTCAATGTAGTTCATATTGGGTTTATCAATCATATTCTTTTTTAAATGTGATATAAAAAGTTGTTCCCCTATCCAAATTAGCATGCGTTTCCATGTTATCGCCCAACATAGCACTTTATAATATTACGTTTATCAAATTATCTATTCTCAAAAAATTCTCAGATACCAAAGAGCAGTTCTGTCTACTATATGCCGAAAACCTATTTTTCTCCTCCTCCACTATCCAAAAAATTAACACACTAATATTTCTAATTGTCGACTTTAAATCATGTGAAACCATTTGCACATAATTATTCAAGGCTTCGTTTTTAGCTTCTAAATCCTTTAGTATGAAATTCCTTTCCTCGGTAACCGAGGAAATTCTCGAGGAGAGCAGGGTAACATGTCCGGCTAATTTTTCGACTCCAATATTAAGATTATTGCTATGCTCTGGATTATCTATTATACCTTGGTTTACGTTAAGGCTGTCTACAGCATGTTTTAAAGAATTTTCTACCTGCTTTTGCTTGTCTGCCTCTACCATCAACTCTCCGTAAGCCACGAAAAGTTCCTCTGAACTTATGGTCGTAGCAGGTTGCATCATAGATAGTTTTTCCTTGTAACTAGCGCAGGAACTAGCCAATGCGGGAAGAAACGGCTTGAGTTCCTTATTACCGCTTAGGCCTTCTGGTAAATACTTTTTCAACTGTCTTTTTAACAAGGATGCCATAATTCGCTAAATTAAGGTTAACGTCATTGTTTGGTTATGTAGTATGCAAAAATTACGTCTTGTAAACGGAGTCATTGCTTCATAGGAATAAAAGTCACACGTTGCATATCATTAGTTGTACAAAGGAACCTAAGAATATATCGCCTGCAAATATTATAGTATTTTGAGCTTCATCGATATTCAATAAGGTTCTTCTTATCAGATCCAGATTGCGGGAGGAATGCACACTCAGGGGATACAATAAAGCTGACTTTGGATAGTTCCTTTGCCTATTTCCCAAGATAGCGTTTGCATAAGTCCAAGGCGGGCTTACCGTCCAGCTCATAAAGCAGATTGTATTCGGATTTCGTTACAATACACTCTGGCCCAAAAGCAGTTCAACCTCCATAATTGGAGCTAGTTACTTCCAACTGTTATCCATAGAACCCAATAGCTACGATTTCTCCCTGTTTTTAATTTTCGTTATACGATGGCATGGTTTTTTCAAACCGGTCATCATCTCCACATAATCCACCACAAAAACCCACGCTTTTATCCTTCTTAGATTCAATACCTTTGATGAGCGCACTCTCGTTAACTATAATGCCTTCTAAAACTAAAAAAAAATAACCCTTCTTTTGGGAATTAATTTACCAAGTATTGCCCTAGGTTTAAGCTATTGTTTTGATTTTCTTCTATGTTCTTGATTCTTACCAAAAAACTACTATTCTCGAACTCTATGGCCGAAAATGCTGCGCTATTTTCGTGTATCTCGTGTTTAAAAATTTCTCCAGAAGTGGTACCAACAACGATATGTCCTTCTGGAAATAAACTTTTTACTTCTCCATAAATACCATTCTGTTCCAACAAATATCTATGGCCAAAAATAAGTGCCAATGGTTATTCTAGCCCCGCTTTGCTTCCTAGCTCAAAAGGTTTACCTGCTGTTTTATCCCTTGAACGATTTTCATAGTTTAACTGAACAGAATTCCTTGTTCAGTGTAAAAAGAAAAGCCGTTCCTACACCAACCTCACTATCTACCCAAACAGTACCGCCATAACGATCTATAATTTTTTTAACTATGGACAGCCCTATGCCTGTAGAGCGTTCCTTGTTGCCTATGGACTGAAATATCTCAAAAATTTTCTTGTGGTACTCTTTAGGTATGCCTACTCCATTATCTTTAATCGTAAACGACCAATGGGAATCCAATTCCGAAGACAATACTTCTACTAAACCTTTCTCTTTTTCTATATGCATTACAGCGTTGCTGATAACATTTTGAAAAAGCTGTTGCATCTTAATAGCATCTGCTAAAATAGTCGGCAACCTTTTAGGTACGACTAACTGCACATGCTCCGGTATAAAAATGGTATCTCTGATTTTAGAAATTACAATATTCAAATCAACATGTGTTTTATCTAAGGTAGAGCCGTTAGCCGTTGAATACTCTAAAATACCTTGTATTAATTTGTCCATGTAGACTACTTTCTCTTGCATCAAATATAGATTGTGCTGGCCCGTTTCATCTAAGACATCCTTATAATCTTCATATAACCAAGTTGAAAGAGCACTTATACTTCTTAGCGGAGACTTTAAATCATGAGAAACAATATGGGCATATTCTTGAAGGCCTTTATTGCTTTTTTCCAATTCTTTGAGCAAAAGTTCTTTTTGAAACTCTAATACTTTTTGATTGGTAATATCCAAATGAATCCCAATAGTACCTATCATATTATTATCAATATCATAACGGGGAGCGCCGCTAATCAACCAGTGTTTTTTTACACCTAGCTTATCCAAAACAGCTAATTCATAAGAATCGGACTTACCCTCCTTTCGCCTTTTTATTGTTTCAGGCATCAGCTCTCTATTTTGAACTTGGAGTAATTCGTAAGCCTTTTTACCGATGAGCTCATTTTCCATATAACCGCTCATATCACAAAAACTTTGATTCGTCATTTGAATGACATCGGTATTATCTACTTCAATAAGACCAAGATTCATATTCGCGATAATACTACTATATTTTTGCCGCTCGGCATTAAGACGATCTTCTGCCTCTTTTTGCTTTGCTATATCCTCTATGAGAGCAACTAAATAATCAATTTTACCCTTATTATTTCTAACAGCACTTACTATTGTTTTAGCCCACAATTCTGAACCATCCCTTTTTTGATATTTGTTGACAATAGAGAAATTATCTAGTTTTCCCTGCTTCATTTCATTGAACAATCTATTCCACTCTACTTCATCTTCTGGATTAGATATATGTTTAACCGACATAGATTTCAACTCTGCTTCTTCGTATCCGGATAACCGGGTTATAGTACTATTTGCCTTAATGATTTTTCCATTATCAATAAGTACTATTCCAAGTGGAGAGTTATCCACAATAATCTCTAATTGTCTTCTTTGCTCTAGTAGTAGTTGTTTTATTTCCATTTCCTGAGTAATATCCCTAAGGATACCCTGCGCGGCAATAGGCATTTTTTCTTTATTGTAAACTAGGCTACTGTTGATTTGTACCCATTTAACAGTACCGTCTTTAACGTGAATTTTAGCGCGATAATTTTTAAGCACACCAACCTCTAGCAGGGATTGTATAGATACTGCTGTATATTCCATAAAATCTTCATGCACCAAATTAGAAAGATTCAGTTCGTCTTTCATATAATCATACCCCAAGAACTCCTTTGCGGAGTCGTTCATATTTATCACATTAAACTGAAGATCCATAACTACATAGGGATCTATAATATTGATAAAAACACCATCTAGTTCAGAAGTCTTTTCGTTTAGTCGATTTTCTAATTTGGCATTTGCCTGTTTTAAATGGTGGGTAGCGTCATAAAGCTCCTTAGATTTCTCCTCAAGAATTTTTTCCACTTGTATACGTGCTTTTTTTTGACGATTCAAAGCACGTTTTAAGCGTTGCACCTCTTTACTATCCATTTTGGACTATATTAAATTTCACCTCGCTTCCGTCTTCCTTTAAAACCTCGCAAGAAACCGTGGCTTTTTTATTAAAATGCTCAAAGGTCTTTTCTATTAAACTATGTGTTAACCGATACAAAACCCTACTGGAAGAGTAAATCATGGTCAAGGAGCTGTCTGTTTTTTCTAGAATCTTAAAGGTAGGAAGCTCAGCCTCTGAGTATAATTTTTGCACATGTACATGTATGCAATCCTCTATGGCGTATAACATGCTTAATGGGGAAGTATAGGATTGTATTACCTCGGGGTGGGCTTTCAATAAACTTGTAAATAAAAAAAGGCCAAAGGCGTAAATGAGTTCTCCAAAACCAATGTGGGTTACCGCATCTAACTCCGTGACTAAAATGACCATCTCATTAAAATCGTAGGTACCTACAGAAGTATAAATTCCCTGAGAGGGTAAATTTGCCGATTCAATAATCGTATCTACGGCCTCCAGTCCAAATTTGGATTCGACCATTTCTAGAAACTCAGTAAAAATTATGCCTTTCATATTTCTAAATTAAAAATTTAAAGTAGGAAAAGTATGATGTAGTATACGAAAATATGTTGTGGAATTCTATTTTTCGTTAGCCTTTAACTAATTGGTTTATGTTCCAATATTCTAATAATTTCTTAATTCTGGATTCATAATCTTCATACTTTAAAGGCTTTATGATATAACCTGCGATACCTAACTGATAACAGCGAAGTAAATCTACCCTATTTTCAGAAGTGGTGAGAATGATAATAGGAAGGTATTGCAATACGCTATCATTCTTTACTATTTCTAAAAATTCTATTCCGCTCATCCTAGGCATGTTTAAGTCCAATATGACAATGTCTGGTATCTTATTTCCAGACTTTAAAATCTTTAGCGCTTCCTCTCCATTTGCAGCTTTTACAACGGTATGTTTTAGCTCTACCTTAGACAAGGTTCTTTCCAACTTCATTACCTCAATAGTGTCATCTTCGATAAGTAAAATATCCATAGTATAATATTTATATAGAACTAAAAGTCTTCATTACCTTTATCTTTAGGGATTGTTTTAGGCGAATGACCTTTGACTATAGGCCAACGGTAAATACCCGTTGATTAGTATTTGGAAAGATGTAAGAATTAACTTCCATTTAAAAAAAGATGGCCATGTTACTTGGTATAAACCTAGGCTTAATCTTCTCTTTCTAAAACCTATCAATTAAAACTGCGTTCCGGTCTAAACGCATCAATACTCATAGTCATCTTTTTATTGTCGATAATTTCAGAAACCAGCTTTCCCGTGGCCGGACCAAGACTCCATCCCATCATGGCATGACCTGTAGCGAAAACAAGATTACTATAATCCTTGGATTTACCGATATAGGGCATTCCGTCTGGGGATACAGGACGCATTCCGGTTTTGGCACTGTTAATCTCTTCTTGCTTAATTTCTAAATCAGGATAGAATGTTTTGGCACCATTGGCAATGGCTATAACCCGTTCCTTCCTTACAATATCATTAATCCCCGTAAACTCCATAGTTCCTGCAAAACGCGTAAATCCTTCCATTGGCGTAACTGCCATTTTCGCTTCCATAAGAATAGCAGGCATACCGATACCGGTTTCCCTTTCTAAATTAATACGATAGCCTTTTCCTGCTTGGAGGGATAATTTTATGTTGAGTTTTTTGGCAAGTTCTCCGCTCCACGAACCGGCTGCCATAACAATGGCGTCTGGTTGGTAGTAATTCTTATCTGTAATTACTTTACTTATTTTTCCATTTGCAACATCCATATCCAATACCGTTTCATTGGTTTTGATTATGACACCCGCACATTGCAGGTAGCTAAGCATTTTGGGCATAAACTCCGTTGGGGTGGTATGTCCATCACATTCGTAATGGATAGCACCTTTTGCATCTATCTGAATATTAGGTTCTATCTTATCCAGTTCATTTTTATTTAGCTCGCTTACTTCCAAGCCCAGAAAACTAGCTTTTTTAGCTACCTCCATTTCATGTTCATAAGAGACATCTGTTTTATAAAGCATCAATAAACCCTTACGTTCCAATTGAAAATCCCCCAAGTCACCAGAAGCTTTTATATCGGCATATAGTTCCCTACTTATAATATTAATGTCCTTAATTACTGGAATCGCCCTCTCTACCTTTTGTTTTGTTGAAGACTTATGAAAATACCATGACCATTTCATAAAATCCCAATCTAATCGGGGTTTCATATAAAAGGGACTCGCAGAATTGAACATCATTTTAATTCCTTGCGCTATCATTCCCGGTGATGCTAAAGGAATTACGTGACTTGGCGTTAGATAACCAGCATTCACAAAAGACGCTCCGGATGTAATGTCCGACTTGTCTATTACCGTAACTTCATGACCCTCTTTTTGCAAAAAATACGCAGAACAAAGTCCCACGATACCACCGCCTATAATTACTATGTTCTTTCCCATACTTATATTACCTGAAACCCATGAGCGTATGGGTCGTTATCATCTATTGTAATTGTATTCTGACCATAAATCTTGGCCCAACCCTGTATACTAGGTATTATGGCGGGTATTCCCATGAGGTCTGACTCAGCCTCTATCTTACCAATAAATTTTGAACCTATAAAGCTTTCGTGTATAAATTCGTCGCCCTTTTTGAGCTTTCCTTTTCCATACCATTGCGCCATCCTTGCCGATGTTCCTGTACCGCAAGGGGAACGATCTATAGCTTTATCTCCATAAAAAACAGCGTTTCTAGCGGTGGCATCTGGAGAAATTGTAGCTCCCGTCCAAAGCATGTGGCTTACATACCTAATGGTATCGTCCTCTGGATGTACGAATTTATCAGGATATTTTTCATTGATTTTTGACCGCAATTCTTGACTGAACTGTATCAACTTACTCGCTGTAAAATCCTGAATACCTGAAAAATTTTCCTGTGGGTCTACAATAGCATAGAAATTTCCACCATAGGAAACATCAAAAATAAGTTCTCCCAAATCGGAAGATGCTATGGTTAAATCAGTTTCGGCTAAATACGACTTTACGTTAGTTAGTCGCACCCAATCTACTTTATCTCCCGTTTGATGATAGGCTATTTTAACGAGTCCGGCCGGAGTTTCCATACGTACTTCTCCGGCAATTTTAGGAATAATCAATCCTTCTTCTATGCCAATGGTTATAGCACCAATAGTTCCATGACCGCACATAGGCAAGCAACCGCTTGTTTCTATAAATAGAATCCCAAAATCGTTATCAGGGTTAGCCGGTGGGTAAAAAATACTACCACTCATCATATCATGCCCACGTGGTTCGAACATCAAGCCTTTTCGTATCCAATCGTATTCCCTTAAAAAATGCTGTCGCTTTTCGCTCATGTTGGCGCCTTTTAGATCAGGACCGCCATGTTTTATAACGCGCACAGGATTACCGCAGGTATGGGCATCTATACAAACAAATGTGTTTTTAGGCATTTAACTAAGCTATTTATTCCTTTTGATATAGGCAGTTACTCGTTTTTCCAAAATAGGCAAGGTTACCGTCCCCTCTTCCAGTACAATATCATGGAAATCCCTGATATTGAAGTTTTGCCCCAATTCGGCTTCCGCACGTTTGCGTAGTTCCCTTATTTTAATTTCGCCCATCTTATAGGAAATAGCTTGTCCGGGCCATGCAATATAGCGGTCAGTTTCCGTATTCACTTCGTGTTCGGAAAGCGCAGTGTTTTCAAGCATAAAGCTGACGACTTCATCCCGTGTCCAACCTTTTGCATGGATGCCCGTATCTACAACCAATCTACAGGCGCGCCACATTTCGTAGGTGTATTTCCCAAACTCCTCATAAGGCGTAGTGTAAATACCTAGTTCATTTCCTAGAAACTCGGTATACAAAGCCCAACCTTCTCCGTAGGCGGATAAATAGGTGTTCTTTCTAAACTGTGGAATACTATCGCCCAGTTCCCTGTTTAAACTTCCCTGTAGATGATGGCCAGGAACCGCCTCATGGGCCGTAAGGGATGGTAGTGTATACAGCGGTCTACTATTTAATTTATAGGTATTGACCAGATAGAAACCGGGCTGGGAATCGGACGAAGGACCGGAATAGCGCCCTCCTGTGTATTTGGGTGCAATCGCATCGGGCACTTTTATAACTCCATACGGTCTTCTCGGTAGTGTATTAAAAAACTTTGGCAGCTCTGCATCAATGCGCTTGGCAATATCCCTTGCATTCATTAATAATTCTTTTCCCGTTTTGGCGTAAAATTGTTCATCGGTGCGTAAAAAAGTTAAAAAATCATTAAAACTCCCCTCAAAACTGACTTTTTTAATGATTTTTTCCATTTCCGACTTTATCCGAGCCACTTCCGCGAGTCCGATGTTGTGGATGTCGTCTGCTGTGTATTCCGTCGTAGTTGTGTAATAGTTGATTCTATTCTGATAAAAGTCGCGTCCATTCTGGGTTTCAGATACCCCTAAAGCCTTTCTTGTTTTGGGGATATATTCTGTTTCAAAGAATTTTTTTATTGTTTTGAAGGAAGGAACTACATTCTTTTGAATAGCTAACCGCGCAGCCGTCAAAATAGAATCAGACTGTGCTTTGCTAAACGTAGCTGGTAAAATTTTAAAAGGCTCAAAGAAAGCACTTTGAGTTACATCATCTACAATATGGACATCATAAGTAGATTCATATCCCTTAAAAATAACTTGTGGCTGTGAGATTCCCTTTTTAATGCCTTCACGTATCAATACAAGATGTTCCCTTACAAACTCAGGCACCGCGTTCAACAGGTTCAAATACCGTTTTGCATCTTGATAGCTAAGTATGGGCTTAATGCGATAATTCAGGTTCAGGTGGAATCCCTGATCTGCCTGTATGGGGTTCAAATACATCTCATACTTGTATTCATCTACCCTATTCTGTAGCCTGAAACGCAAGAGCTCATATGAAATCTGTTCCGTTTCTGTCAACCCGGAAATAGCTATCTGTTCCAAGACTTTTAATTGCGCCAGAGCAAAATCGGCATGCTTCTTTTCTAATTCTGCCTGATGCCTTCCTAAGGGGTAATCCAAATAATCATACAACTTAAAAGTGGATACCTCATCTATAACAGCTTCCAATTGTTTGGTACTGCTGTCTTGGGCAAGTCCCATTTTACACATCGTGAGCACTACCATGAGGAATGCGGTAACTGAATTAAAAATACCCTTGTGCATGTCTGTCTTGTTTTACCTTATCTGATTTAATTTAGCTTATAGCCCATTGCTAGTATGTGAACCATCCACTATTCTAGTTATTCCTAACGGATTTTCGTTCTGTAAGGCTTCAGGCAGCCATTCGTTTGGCCAGTTTTGAAAACTTACAGGTCGTACCCATCTCCTTATAGCTCCTGTTCCTACGGAAGTAAACCTGCTATCCGTTGCTGCCGGAAATGGACCTCCGTGCTGCATAGAGGGACAAACTTCCACCCCTGTTGGCACACCATTAAAAATAATACGTCCTACTTTGTCCTGTAGCGTATCTACAATGGTTTTATACTTTTTGATTTCATTCTCATTACCTAACACAGTCCCTGTAAGTTGCCCCTCTAACTTGGCGAGTATAGCTTCCATTTCACTAGCGTCCGAACAACGAACGATAATAGAAAAAGGACCGAACACCTCTTGATGTAATTTTATGTTTTTTAAGAAATTGGCGCCGTTAACGGTCAATACACGCTGTTGCGCCATATTTGGTGCTACCACCGTATTATAGTCAGCAACCGTATCCACGGAAGCTTGGGCAGAAAGTTCTTGCTTCGCTTTCTCGTAGTTACTATGAATATTGGGATGTAACATACATATTGGTTCCAATGTACCAATCTCGGCTCCTAGCGTTGCTATAAATCCGTCTAAGGAAGTACTCTTTATTCCTAATATAAGTCCTGGATTTGTGCAAAACTGACCAGCTCCCAACATAATAGAACCCGCATACTGCTTTGCCCATTCGTCCCCTTTCTCCGTTAAAGCAGAAGGGAAAACAACGATAGGGTTAACACTACCCATTTCTGCAAAAACCGGTATGGGTTCCGGTCTTTCATTTGCCAAGCGATATAAGGCAGTACCTCCTTTTATACTTCCTGTGAAACCTACTCCTTTAACGGCAGGGTGCGTAACTAAATGCTGTCCCACTTCTATACCGCTGCTATTTAAATTGGAAAAAATACCGTTGGGCATTTCTGTTTTTGCTGCTGCCTTAATAATAGCAGATGCTACAAGCTCACCAGTACCAGCGTGCATGGGGTGGCTTTTAACGATTACAGGACATCCAGATGCAAAGGCACTGGCAGTATCACCACCAGCAGTTGAAAACGCCAATGGAAAGTTACTGGACCCAAAAACTACAATGGGGCCAACGGGACATAACATTTTACGAAGATCAACTTTTGGCATCGGTTGACGATCCGGTTGTGCCGGATCAATACTTGCTTCTACCCAAGAACCTTCTTCCAATAAAGCAGCAAAGGCTCTCAATTGCCCCATAGTCCTGCCCCTTTCGCCAATAGCACGACCCTCTGGTAAACCAGATTCCTGTGTGTACACCTGGATCAGTCCATCTCCTAAATTTTCAATTTCCTCGGCAATAGCGCGTAGAAATGTGGCCTTACGCTTCCCTGAAAATTCGCGATATACAGCAAAAGCCGTTTTGGCCAAGCTAGCTGCTTCATTTATTTCTTCTTCATTTGCCTCTTGGAACGTCCACTCGGTAGGGAGATTTAGTTTAGGATTAAACGTATTGAATTGCTTATCTCCTTTTTTTGAGAGTTCCGACCCTATGTAATTAGCTCCTGATATCATTTATATCTTTTTTATTTCAATTAAAAATCCCTAACCCGTTGATATACATTTTAGTACATTGGAGGGCATTACCATTATTTAATTAAATGCCCATTATGGGCATTCGAATTAGTACCAAAAATAAGAAACAACCGACTAAAACAAATAGCGCGGTTGTTTCTAATTTACTTTATTTAAGTGTGTCTTTGCGCCATACTACACCATGCTCAGTTCTTTATAAGCAGGCAACTTAGGCCTATGAGCCAAACCATCACTTATAACTTTCGCCACTCTTTCACGCTCTGCTCCTACCAAAGGCAACCTCGGCGCTCTTACGCGTTCGGTTCCAATTCCTGTAGCTACCTCGGCCATTTTAATATTCTGTACCAATTGTGGATTAATATCTAATTCCAATATAGGTAGGAACCATCTATAAATTTCCAAAGCTTCATTTATTCTACCTGCTTTTGATAATTCATAAACTGCACAAGTCTCCGCTGGGAAAGCACATACCAAACCGGCAACCCAACCATCGGCGCCCATTAAGATACTTTCCATACCCAAGGTATCTACACCGGTAAGTACTTTTAATCGATTTCCAAAACGTGCTTTGATTCTAGTTACGTTAGAGATATCCCTTGTTGACTCCTTTACGGCTTCAATATTTTTACATTCCAGCATCTCTTCGAACATATCTAAAGTAACCTCAATTCCGTAATCCACAGGATTATTGTAAATCATTATAGGTAAATCAGTACTGTTTGCTATCGCTTTAAAATAGGTAATGGTTTCATAGTCATTAGCCTTATAACGCATTGGAGGTAATATCATTAAACCTCTAGCACCGCACTCTTTGGCAACACGAGCTGCTTCAATCGCTCCTTTAGTTGTTTGCTCTGCTATATTGATAATAACAGGAACAGCACCATCAACCATTTGCACGGTTCCTACGATTAGCTGCTTTTTCTCTTCGTTAGTTAAGGTACTGGCCTCTCCTAAAGTACCCCCAAGGATAATACCTGAAACTCCGGCTTCTAGTTGAGCTTTTATATTTACTTCGAACATTTCCATGTCCAAGGTGTCGTCTTCTTTAAATTTTGTTGTTACCGCTGGCATCACGCCTTTCCACTGAATACTCATGCTTACTATTTTAGGTTTACACAAAGATACAGCAGGATAAAAAGAATTGTATTCATCAATTTTAACCATAACTTAGACTATATTATCCTATTCTAAATAATTTTACAACTAAAAAGGTAAATTACACACATATTGAAAATATATCCATTTCAAATACCTAAACCTGTAGCCGGAGCATTAATTGTTCAAGAAGACAAGGAACTCGTGTTTTTTGACAAGCTACATCAACATGAAGAAATACAGATAAGCTTGTTGGTAAAAGGGCAAGGAAAGCTTATTATAGGAGATAGCATACATTCCTATTCAGCGGGAGATTTAATAGTAATTGATGGGAAAATACCGCATCTCTTTCAAAGTACAAGTAGTGACGAAGTATCGCACATGATTTCACTGTTCTTCACCCCAAATAGCTTTGGGTCAGATTTTTTCACTATTCCAGATTTGGAACAAAGCGCATCGTTTTTTAATAATCCAAATACAGGTTACAAAGTATCGGATAAAAACAGAGTGGCACGGCAAATTTTGGAAGCCCTCCCTTTCGTGGGTCAATTTTCACGGTTTATATCATTTCTTGAATTACTCAAAAGCATTTCAGAAGGGGATACTACAATGTTAACTGGTTTTATTCATCCAAAAGCACTTAATGCTAATGAAGGGAAACGATTACAAGAGGTGCTAGATTACGTTATGCATAATTTTGAGCGGGACATAAAATTAATTACCGTAGCCAACCTTGCATTTATGACGCCAAATGCCTTTTGTAGGTTCTTTAAGCAACGTACAAACAAGACATTCTTTCAATTTTTAATTGAATTGCGAATAGAACATGCCTGCCAGTTGCTAGTATCCAACAAAGACCTAAGCATCTTAGAAATAGCCGAAAAATCGGGTTTTGGTTCTATATCTAATTTTAATCGAAAATTTAAACATATAAAAAAAAATACCCCTACAGGGTACATGCGGCATTAACCAAACCATAGGCTAAAGTCACGAAGGTGCAAAAAGAGCCCCTTATAGCAATGTAGCGAACCGCTGATATTATTTACCTTACATATACTTAAACAGATTTTCTTCCTTAAACATATATTCCAAAAATTACTTTGAATTAAACAATAGCTTTCTATCTTTACAAGCTAGAATATATTTTGGCCCACGTGGTGAAATTGGTAGACATGCTACCTTGAGGGGGTAGTGTTCGTAAGGACGTGCTAGTTCGAATCTAGTCGTGGGCACATAGCCGGGTATATACCCGGCTTTTTTATTTTGTTCAAAATTTTAACTTGGCTTTTTGAACGCACTATCGGTTTAAATTGTAAATTTGTTTAAGGCTTTTGATAATAAAATGAACAATATAAAGAAACATTTTAGTATACGCGATTTAGAAAACCTTTCTGGAATTAAAGCGCATACTATTAGAATTTGGGAAAAAAGATATCGTCTTTTGAGCCCCGAGCGCACGGACACCAATATTAGAACTTACAACCTAGCAAGTCTTCAGAAATTATTAAACATTACGCTATTGTACCACAATGGCCATAAGATATCTAAAATTGCCAAAATCCCAGAAGGGAATATACCATTGGTTGTAAGAGAAATCGTTGCGAAAAATAGTTTTAAAAATCACGCCATGAACGCCTTTAAGTTGGCTATGATGAATTTTGACCAAACTATTTTCTTTAGTACCTACAACAGCTTAATAAACGAAAAATCTTTTAGGGAAGTTTTCAAGGAAACGTTTATCCCCTTATTAAATGAGCTTGGTTTGCTCTGGCAAACGGACACCATTAGTCCTGCACATGAGCATTTTATCACCAGTCTCATAAAGCAAAAAATTCTAGTAAATACAGAAAAACTACAACATTTAAAGCCTACTAAAACCGATAAGGTTTTTGTGGTATACCTCCCTGAAAACGAAATTCATGAGATAGGCCTGCTTTATCTCAACTATGAAATTATTCTAAGAGGATATAAGTGTATTTATTTGGGACAGACTATACCTATGGAAAACCTTATGGATTTAATGAAGTATTTTGATAATATTTACTTTCTTTCCTATTTTACCGTAGTACCCGAAAAAGATCGTATTAACAAATACATCGAAGACTTTAAACATCTGGTATCAGATTACAACAATCCTAACCTGTGGATTTTGGGAAGACAAGTACAACATTTGGACGAAACTAAGCTGCCTAGTTTTGTAAAAACGTTCCATTCTATAGACCAGGTTGTTAGTCGTTTATAATCATTAAAATCTGTCATTAATTTTTATGAGTAAAAAAGTTAGTATTATAGGTTCTGGTTTCTCATCCTTATCCGCCGCATGTTATCTTGCAAAAGACGGGTATAATGTCTCCATATACGAGAAAAACGCTGCAGTTGGTGGCAGAGCTTCAAAATTCACCAAACAGGGTTTTACTTTTGATATGGGGCCAAGTTGGTATTGGATGCCAGACATATTCGATAAATTTTTTGCTGATTTTGGTAGGAAAACGGCTGAATTCTACACACTGGATAAATTAAGTCCAGCCTACAAAATTTTCTTTTCTGATGATATTATTACCATTGGCGATAGCATGGATAAAATCTGTGAGGAATTTGACCGAATCGAAAAAGGCAGCTCCATACAACTCCGAAAATTTATAGCCAGCGCGCAAGAAAATTATGATATTGCTATTAACAAAATAGTACTCAGACCTGGACTTTCGCCGTTAGAACTAGTTACCAAAGAGACCGTACTAAAAGTGGACCAATTTTTTAAGACTATTAGCTCACAAGTACGTAAGAAGTTCAAAAATCCGAAATTAATTTCCACTTTAGAATTTCCTGTTTTATTCCTAGGTGCAAAACCCAGCAATACCCCGTCTTTCTATAACTTCATGAATTTTGCAGACTTTGGTCTAGGCACCTGGCACCCAAGAGGAGGCATGTATGAAATTATAAAAGGTATGGAAACCCTGGCAAAAGAGCTAGGCGTTCACATTCATACGAATCAAGCGGTATCTAAAATTTTAGTAGAAAACGGAAAGACTATCGGTATTATAAGCGACGGTAAAGAAATAAAATCTGATGTGGTACTTAGTGGTGCAGATTACCACCACTCTGAAACCTTGTTAGACATCAAACATAGACAATATTCCGAAGGCTACTGGAGCAAAAAGACCTTTGCTCCTTCTTCACTACTTTTTTACATAGGTTTTGATAAAAGACTAAAAAATGTAGAGCACCACAATCTATTCTTTGATACGGATTTTGAATTGCATGCTGAAGAAATATATGATGAGCCGAAATGGCCTACGAACCCATTGTTCTACGCTAATTTTCCGTCAATCACAGATAGCAGCATGGCACCGGAAAATTGTGAAACTGGGTTTTTCCTAGTTCCAATAGCTCCAGACCTTAAGGACACCCCAGAATTAAGAGTGGAATACCTTGATATTATTTTAAACAGATTCGAGAAAAGAACAGAGCAAAAGATTAGAAATAATATTATATTCAAGGAATCATTCTGTGTCAATGATTTTATTGAACGATACAACTCCTACAAAGGAAACGCTTACGGTATGGCCAATACCCTAACGCAAACAGCGTTTCTAAGGCCTAATTTAAAGAGTAAGAAAGTCAAAAATCTCTTCTTTACGGGGCAGCTAACAGTTCCAGGCCCAGGGGTTCCACCTTCTTTAATTTCAGGAAAATTGGTGTCAGAATTAATAACAAAAGAAAATTAGTCCACCGCTATGAAAGCTACTTTTGATATGGTATCCTACCAGTGCAGCAAACTTGTAACAGAGAAGTACAGCACCTCCTTCGCCTTGGCTACAAAAATGTTGTCTAACTCCATACGAGAGGATATCTATAATATCTATGGTTTTGTGCGTTTTGCAGATGAAATCGTAGACACCTTTCATGACTACGATAAAGAAAAATTGTTCAATAAATTTGAACAGGAATTATCCGCTTCTATTGCGGATAAAATAAGCTTAAATCCTATTTTAAATTCCTTTCAACATACCTTCCATAGATATCACATTCCAATGCATTTGGTAACATCGTTCATGAAGAGTATGCGCATGGACCTTACTAAAAATATATATAAAACAGAACAGGAATATAAAGATTACATCTACGGTTCTGCCGACGTTGTAGGACTCATGTGCCTAAAAGTATTTGTTAAAGGTGATAATGAAGCGTACGAAAGATTAAAGGAATCTGCTATGGCCCTGGGTTCTGCTTTTCAAAAAGTAAATTTCTTGCGGGATGTAAAGGCAGATTTTGAAGATTTAAATCGTTCCTATTTCCCCAACACAAACCTTACGGAGTTGGATGAAGCATCCAAAAAACGCATTGTAGATGAAATAAAGGCCGATTTTCAACTCGGATACGAAGGTATCATGGCATTACCTGCCGAAGCTAAATTTGGAGTGTATACAGCATACAAATACTACTACAAATTACTTCAAAAATTACAGAATACGCCTTCGCTAGATATTAAGAATGCGCGTATAAGGGTTCCGAATTATCAAAAGTTTGGACTGCTCGCTAGGTCGTACGTTAAATATAAAATGAGGCTCGTTTAGATGAAAATAGCACTTTGGATTATCATTTTTTTTGGAACTTTTTCCTTCATGGAGTTTATGGCGTGGCTTACGCATAAGTACGTTATGCACGGATTTTTATGGTCCGTACATAAGGATCACCATCGCAAAGACCACGATTCTTGGTTCGAACGGAACGATGCATTTTTTATATTCTATGCCATCATAAGCATGTCTTTATTCTATGTAGGTGGTAATATAATTTGGTATGGGTACCCCCTTGGATTTGGAATATTAGCCTATGGGATTGCTTATTTCTTGGTCCATGATATTTTCATACACCAACGCTTTAAAATCTTCAGAAATGCTAACAACTGGTATGCAAAAGGTGTACGACGTGCGCACAAAATGCATCACAAGCACCTAGGGAAAGGTGATGGCGAGTGTTTTGGTATGCTATTTGTCCCTTTTAAGTACTTTAAAAAGTAACTATGCCTAAAGCCTTAGTGATAGGAGCCGGCATTGGAGGCATTGCCTCGGCATTGCGTTTACGTAAAAAAGGCTACGAAGTAACCGTTGTAGAATCTAATCACTACGCTGGTGGTAAATTACATGCAATGGAACAAGATGGTTACCGTTTTGACCTTGGCCCCTCCCTTTTTACCATGCCCCATTTTGTAGATGAACTTTTTGAACTCTTCCATAAGCAACCAACCGACTACTTTAGCTACCATCGTAAAAAGATAATCTGCACTTACTTTTGGGAAGATGGCCACGAATTTAGCGCAACCAGCGATTTGGATGTTTTTATAAAACAAGCATCCATTAGTTTTGCCGAGCCAGCTGTGAATATTGAAAAATACCTAAAAAGAAACAAAAAAAAATACGAGCTTACGGCGTCTCTTTTTTTAGAAAAATCCTTGCATAAAGCAAGTACCTATCTCTCCAAGCAAACGCTAAAATCAATACTCAGCGTTGCTAGTCTGGATATTGACAGTTCATTAAACAGCACCAACGAGGCTCACTTTAAAAATCCAAAACTAGTACAGCTATTTAATAGATATGCTACCTATAACGGATCCACGCCGTATAAAACTCCTGGTATCATGTCCATGATACCCCATTTGGAAATGCATTATGGTACTTTTTTTCCGGAAGGTGGCATGCATCAAATAAGTCAAAGCCTATATCAACTTGCACTAGACCAAGGGGTTGTTTTTAAATTCAATGAAACAATCGAGCGCATCAACATAGAGAACAAAAAAGCTATTGGAGCCACTTCCGCTCTAAAGGAATACCAATCAGATATAGTGGTTACCAACATGGATGTCTATCCGACCTACAAAAAATTACTAAAAGACCAACCTGAACCAAAAAAGACATTAACACAGGAACGCTCCAGTTCCGCCCTTATCTTTTACTGGGGCATAAATAAGGAGTTTCCTAATCTAGATTTGCATAACATCCTTTTCAGTGACTCCTACCCGGAAGAATTTGAACATATTTTTGAAAAAAAGACACTTTACGAAGACCCTACCATTTATATCAATATAACCGCTAAAGAAAACAATTCGGACGCCCCTAAAGGGCATGAAAACTGGTTTGTGATGCTTAACGCACCCGGGAATTATGGACAGGACTGGGAGACATTAAAGGAAGCCGCTAGAAAAAATATCATTTCAAAAATCAATAGGGTCTTAAAAACCGATATAGAAAAACACATTACAACAGAACACATACTAGATCCAGTGGGCATAGAAAATGCAACTAGCTCCTATCGTGGGGCATTATACGGTGCGGCAAGCAACAACAAATTCTCAGCATTCCTACGGCATCCAAATTTCTCTAGGCGTATTAAAAATCTGTACTTTTGCGGAGGCTCGGTACATCCTGGCGGAGGAATACCGCTATGCCTATTATCTGCCAAAATCATTGAAGACTTAGTCCCAAATATCGAAAAAGATGCTTAAGGAAAATCAACTGACCGCTAGTATCGGTATCATTTGGCTATTTCATATTTCGGCAATGTTAGGAATTGCTTTAGGGGAAGTAGATTGGTTTGTAGAAAAAACACCACTAAACCTTATCATTTCCTTACTTATTTTTTTAATATTCTTTCCTATTGATACCTTCAAGAAAAGTATAGCTTTCTTTATTTTTTTTACAGGTGGCATTTTTGCAGAATGGCTAGGCGTAAGGTATCAAATACTATTTGGGGAGTATGCCTATGGTAGTAATTTTGGTCCAAAATTAGACGGCGTACCGTATTTAATAGGCGCCTATTGGGCTATACTGACCTTTATTACTGCCAGTGTTATGGACTATACGAAATGGCATGTGGCGGCAAAAATCATTGGCGCAGCCGGACTTATGGTAATCCTAGATTTTCTTATGGAACATACGGCTCCTATATTTGATTATTGGACCTTTGCTGGTGGTATCCCAACTATGGAAAATTATGTTACTTGGTTTGCTTTGGGAATTGCGTTTCAGGTTATCGTTAAGCTTCAAGGAATAACCGGAAATAAACTATTATCGATACACTTATACCTAGCACAGTTTATTTTCTTTCTCTTCTTTTATTTCTTGTTCCCTTAAAACGGTAACGGAGACAAACCGTCCCACGTTCCTTTTGAACGATACGGCTCAAATCTAGAAAACAGCTCCTCGTTATACCAATCCAAGCTTCTTGTTTTGGCAATCGCCTCGGCATGTTCCCTGCTCTTATATGCAAAATCCATGAGGGATTGTTTATCCTTCCATAAACTAAATGTTGCCATTTGCAGAAATGGCACTTCTCCAATACCTTTCGTAAACAACAAGCCCTTATTACCTTTTAAAGGCGCTTGTGATGCGGGTACGTACTTCCAAAATGTACGAAGCATTTTAGGTTTAATAGTAGCTCTGGTAATAACGGCGATATAAGGGTTAGAGGAATCAATTTCACTACTTGGAACGAAAGGAGTTACACCGGCCCAAGTTCCTTTTGCCTTTATACTTCTTAAAAAGAGCGTCCATTGCTGTACTGTTTTATGAACGTAACGCTGGTATAAGTTGGATGTATCAAAAAATCGATTCGCAGCCTCCTCACTTTCCCAAACTTGCAGCAGCGCGTATACGGACCAATCTGCAAAAGGGTCGAAACCATCCTTACCACTGCCCATAAGTTTATAATGGAGTAATCCTTTTTCTTTGGATAAAGGCTTGTGCGCAAATTGCATCATGCTAAAAGCCCAAACCTTGTTCACAAAGGAAGTATATCTAAAAAAAGTAAGGGTAGTGACCTGACTCATAACTTATTATTGCAAAATCAGTTCGGCAAAAAGTTCGTCTACCGTATCATTTCGCCAATCTGCTATTGCATTCTGATGTACTATAATTTCACCATTCTTGTCAATAATATAAGACCCAGGTGGTTTTAATAAGGTCAGCGGACTAGGGTCTCCAACAATTTGATAGGTAACTGGAAATGTATACCCGTTTTTGGTCATAAATAATTCTACTGGAGCACGCTCTTCATTGGTAATAATATAAAAATCTACTTTACCTTTATACCTATCATATAATAATTGTATATCTTTTAATTGCGCTTTAGAAGGCAAATGCCATGATGTCCAAAATGTAATAAAAACTACCTTACACTGAGACTTCTTAAAACTGATAAAATCCCAATTTGCATCTTTTAGCCTCCAGTCATAGCCACTTATTCCTCCTCTATTTTCTTGTGTAATAACGGTAGGTGCCGCGGAGAATATCCGGTTTAGCATTATTTTACTAAAATCCCCTAATGGAGTAACGAAAAAGGACAGAACAATTGCAATTACAAATAAAGTATAAACTGTTTGTCTTTTCATTTTATGTGGGAAAAACTCAAAGCTAAAAAACTCCCGAAGATAATCGGGAGTTTTCAGAAACTATTTACAAGTTATTATGCTGCATTTTCTCTTTTGATGACGTTGAGCGCAGAACCCTCTCTAAACCATCCAATTTGCGCATCGTTATAGGTATGATTTGCCACTACAATGTCTTTAGACCCGTCTGCATGAACCACCTCAATGGTTAACGGTTTGTCTGGTGCAAAATTAGCTATATCAACAAAGTTAAAAGTATCGTCTTCTTTTATTAAGTCATAATCACTTTCCTTGGCAAAGGTTAAGCCTAACATTCCTTGCTTTTTTAAGTTAGTTTCATGTATACGAGCAAAAGACTTTACGAGTACTGCTGCAACTCCTAAGTGTCTTGGCTGCATAGCCGCATGCTCTCTAGAAGAACCTTCACCGTAATTATGGTCACCAACAACAATAGTTTTTATACCTGCCGCTTTATATGCTCTCTGAGCATCTGGCACCCCTTCGAATTCGTCTGTTACTTGGTTCTTCACGAAGTTTGTCTTTTTATTAAAGGCATTAACCGCACCAATGAGGGTATTATTCGAAATATTATCTAAATGTCCTCTAAAACGCAACCATGGTCCTGCCATTGAAATATGATCGGTTGTACATTTACCAAAGGCCTTTATCAAAAGTTTTACGCCCTGTAGCTCTTTGTTCTGTATGGCTACGAAAGGCTCCAACAACTGCAGCCTTTCCGAATCTCCAGCAACCACAACCTGCACTCCAGAACCATCGGCCTCTGGGGCAAGGAAACCAGCATCCTGAACTTCAAAACCATTTGGTGGAAGTTCCCAACCTGTTGGTTCATCAAACCGTACTTCTTGACCATTTTCGTTAATCAACGAATCGGTAATCGGATTAAAATCCAAACGGCCTGCTATAGCAATGGCAGCTGTTATCTCTGGTGATGCTACAAAAGCGTGGGTGTTTGGGTTACCATCTGCACGCTTGGCAAAGTTTCTGTTGAATGAATGCACAATACTGTTCTTTGGTGCGTTCTTAGGATCGCTATATCTAGCCCATTGTCCAATACAAGGTCCGCAAGCATTAGTAAATATCTTAGCATCCAATTTTTCAAAAACGTTTAGAATACCATCTCTTTCCGCTGTAAAACGAACTTGCTCGGAACCTGGATTAATACCCAATTCCGACTTCATTTTTAAGCCCTTATCCAATGCCTGTTGCGCAATGGAGGACGCTCTTGACAAATCCTCGTAAGAAGAATTAGTACATGAACCAATAAGTCCCCATTCAACTTGTATAGGCCATTCGTTTTTCGTTGCCTTTTCGGTCATATCACTACCTACTGGAGTAGATAAATCAGGAGTAAAAGGTCCGTTTAACAATGGACCTAACTTAGAAAGGTCAATATCTATAACTTGATCAAAATAATTTTCTGGGTTTGCATACACCTCTGCATCGGCGGTAAGGTGTTCTTTTACTTCGTTTGCAGCATCGGCAACATCAGCTCTGTCCGTAGCACGAAGATATCTTTCCATTGACTCATCATACCCAAAAGTAGAGGTAGTTGCCCCAATCTCTGCACCCATATTACAAATAGTTCCTTTACCTGTACAAGACAATGAAATGGCACCAGGTCCAAAATATTCCACAATAGCTCCCGTACCTCCTTTAACAGTAAGTATCTCGGCTACCTTTAAAATAACATCCTTTGGAGCAGTCCAACCAGAAATCGTTCCGGTCAATCGTACTCCAATTAATTTTGGAAATTTTAATTCCCACGCCATTCTTGCCATCACATCAACAGCATCCGCACCACCAACACCAATGGCTATCATTCCTAAACCACCAGCGTTTACTGTATGGGAATCGGTACCAATCATCATTCCGCCAGGAAAGGCATAGTTCTCCAAAACAACTTGGTGTATAATTCCTGCTCCCGGCTTCCAAAAACCAATTCCATACTTATTAGATACCGACTCCAGAAAATTAAAAACTTCGGCACTCGTAGAATTTGCAAATTTCAAATCTGCAGTTGCTCCATTTTTTGCCTGTATCAAGTGATCACAATGCACTGTTGTTGGCACAGCAACTTGTTTCTTTCCTGCCTGCATAAATTGCAAGAGCGCCATTTGGGCTGTTGCATCCTGCAAAGCGATACGATCGGGATCAAAATCTACATAGTCCTTTCCTCTTGAAAAAGCCTTGGTTGGCGCACCTTCCCACAGGTGGGAGTATAGTATTTTCTCCGAAAGGGTAAGTGGTTTGCCCACAATTTCTCGGGCCTTATCCACTCGGTCCGCCATATTGGCGTACACCCCTTTAATCATATCTATATCGAATGCCATCCTGTTTTTATTTTAAGGTTAAATCAATTTAGTAAATTTAAGAAAATATGAGCCGTAATTAAAACTTTAAATGCAGCTTTCGATGTTTTTAGGTGAATGGAATATTTTTAGGCTAACGGAAGGCTAAAAGATTAAATCAAGCCATAGTTTTTTATGAAGAATCTAAAACATTGACAAAAAAGATGACTATAACAATCGCTCGATAATATCCTCTTCAGAAATCCCCTCGGCTTCAGCCTTATAATTTTTGATAATTCGATGCTTTAGGATTCCGTTTACTACCGCTTGCACATCTTCTATATCCGGAGAATACTTACCGCTTATAGCTGCATTTGCTTTTGCGCCAAGAATTAAATTCTGAGACGCCCTAGGGCCTGCTCCCCAATCCAAGTATTGTTTTACAAAATCAGATGATGTATCTAAATTGGGCCTTGTACTGTTTACTAATTTTACCGCATATTCTACCACATTATCCGGAACGGGAATACGCCTTACCAACTCTTGAACAGCTATTATTTCACTAGCTGTAAACTGTGGTTTTATATTGACATTGTTTGTTGATGTGGTATTTTTTACAACTTGAATCTCTTCTTCGATTGAAGGATACTGTAGTTCGATAGCGAACATAAAACGATCCAACTGCGCCTCAGGCAAGGGATATGTACCTTCTTGTTCTATGGGGTTCTGGGTTGCGAGAACAAAATAGGGTAACTCCAATTTATGTTGATGACCCGAAATGGTTACAGCTCGCTCTTGCATAGCCTCTAGGAGTGCTGCTTGGGTCTTGGGAGGTGTCCTATTGATTTCGTCTGCCAGAACAATATTAGAAAAAATAGGGCCTTTAATAAATTTAAAGTTTCTATTCTGGTCCAAGACTTCGCTACCTAAAATATCACTGGGCATCAAATCTGGTGTAAATTGTATTCGTTTAAAATCTAACCCAAGTGCTTGCGCAATCGTATTTACCATTAAGGTTTTTGCCAAACCGGGAACACCAATCAACAATGAATGCCCTCCTGTATAAATAGACAATAGTATTTGGTCTATAACGGTATCTTGGCCAACAATAACCTTGGCTATTTCCTTCTTAAGCGCTAAATGTTTTTCTACTAGGTTTTGCATAGCAGCAACGTCTGACATATATTATTCCTTTACCCATTTATTAGCAAAATCACAATCCCTATTTGCGTCGTTTACGCTAACATAGGTTTCCGCTATATGATCTGCCATCCATTCTTTTATCGCTGTAAACTGCTTTTGGGTAAGGGCCAATTGCTGAATTTTAATATAGTCCTGCGCAAAATCTGCCTTATGCTCATCATACCTATTGGTAACTTTTAAAATTTTATATTTTGGTGGGCCTCCACGTTGATCTTCTTCTAAGGTAGGATAGGATATTTCATTGTCTTTAAGGTTACGAACCTGATTATACAAAGAAGGATCCATTTTTGTAAGCTCAAAACGGGATCCAAAATCCTGAGGATTACGCAGTATACCTCCGTCAAATTTTGTTTCCTTTTCATCGGAAAAATTCAAAGCCGCTTCCGCAAAGGTGAATTCTTCGTTCATAATCTTTAGCCGAATACTATCCAGTTCTGATTTCGCCTCTTTAGCAACTTTATCCGAAATTTCGGGAGATATTAAAATATGACGCAAATCCAATTCTTGTCCACGAATTTTCTCTATAAAAATAATATGATAACCGAATGGGGTCTTAAAGGGTTCCGAAACTTGACCTTCTCTCAGGCTAAAGGCAACATCCTTAAATGTTTTATCAAAACCAGTTTCTTTGGTAATGCTATAAAATCCACCTTTAGATTTTGACCCAGGATCCTGGGAATACAAAATTGCCTTAACATTAAAACTAGCATCATTATCTTCAATATCTGCTTTTATCTTGTTGAGCTTGTCTACTACTTTTTGGTTCTCTTCTTCCGATGGCTTTGGGGTTTTTACAATTTGCGCAATCTCCAACTCAGCTCCAAGAACAGGAAGTTCGTCTTCAGGAATACTACCAAAAAACTGACGTACTTCTTCCGGGGTGATTTCAATATCCATAATAATTTCTTGCTGCATTTTTTCGGATAACATACGGAGCTTATTAATTTTGTATAACTCTTCCCTGAAACTCTGCTCATCCTGCTTTTTGTAGTACTTCAACACCTTAGACATAGAGCCAATTTGCTGTACCAAGGATTGCAACTGTGCTTCCCCTTGGGCATTTACCATATCGTCCGAAACCAAAATACTATCTTGAACCGCTTGATGGGCATATAAGCGATCTTCCATCAGCTTGCCTAAAAGTCCACAATGCGTAATATCATCTGTAGCGGCGCCTTGACTTTTAAGATCAATAAGTGTTTTCGCAACATCGGAATCCAAAATCACATAATCGCCTACAACAGCGGAAATACCGTCCAATTTTATTCTCTTAAAGTTGTTGACCGTATCCTTTTTCTTAACGATATCTGCCTCAGCTACAATTTCTTCCGGCTCTAATTGATTATCCGCCACTTCCGTAACGGTCTGCTGACCGAACACTAGAACAGAACACATACTCAATATACCTGTACAAATCAACCTATTAGTCCTTAGCATACACCTCAAATTCTTTATCCTTAATTGCTTCATCTATAATTTCTGTTTCAAGTTTACGCAGGTAGTTTATTTTTCTGCGATTCAATAGCACTTGTTTTATGGTAGGGGCTATAAAAGACAGTGGAGCTATTTCGTTTATATCTTTCACTTCTTCTATCTTTCCCAAATATACCCCGATTGAATCCTCCAATTCAAAAAATTGTGATTTTTTTAAGTACCTATCCTGATTTTCAAAGCCTATGGGCGGTATTTCAGCTGCTACTCTAGATGCTCGCACCCAAATAGAATCGTTAAAATGTAATTTTGTAAACTGCACCCCTATCGAATCTAAATACGAAATATCCTCCTTTTTGAAGTTTTTTAAACGTTTACCAACTGCTTCCTTATTTAAAAAATTCTTTGGCAGGGCAACAAAACGAATTCTTAAAATCCGCTCCTTTAATTTAAAATTCTCTTTTTCTTCCTCATAAAAATTAGCCAATTGGTCATTGGAAATTAACGAATCTGACCCTTGGGAAACCAAAGCTTCTTTGTATGCCCGAGTATACAGGTCTGTCCTGTAATCTGCGACTAAAGCATCAAATTTTCTTAATTTATCCTCTTGTAAGTTTATCTTAGCCTTGGACAAAAGCAACTGTTTAGAAGCCCAAGTAGTGATATAATTGTTTACGAAAGATGCGCTATCCGCCTTAGACATGCTATCAGTAATGTATACGGCAATATCCTCCCTGTACAAAAAGTTTTCCCCTACCCTGGCCAAAGGTGCTACGTCTTCGTTTTTTTTTAAATAAGAACTACAGGAACCCAGAGGAACACATATCAGGGTAAAAGCAGACATACAGAGGGCGAGGTGCCTTTTTCTAAAGGTTTTTGAACAAAACATCCTACAAAAATAGCAATTACAAAATCCCTTGCAACCCTAGGTCCTTTTACTTAACACAATTTTAGGGCAATGAGAAGTTTTTAGCGTGTTTTTTTGTTTTAAATCTCCTATAGTTACAAAACAAGCAAGATAGTTTAGCAACCAATTTCATAGAATCCTAAAGTAACTCTTGGATTTAAGTCGAAAAGCGTAATTTTGAACTTAAAGCATGATATTTTGGATAGAAAAATAAAATTAATTTGGGATTTTAGAGGCCCAGAAGGCTTTAGAACAGCCGAGCACCACGAAAAGCACTTAAAAGAATTTATTGCGATGGAAAAGCTTCCTTTAGATATCACTGGGCACGAACAAATGAACGAAATGCACAGTTTAGCCTACATGGTGGTAAACGAGAAAGACATGATTACGGTACGGGACACCTTAAAACCACATCGTGGAGAGCTATATATAGCCAACTAAAGCAAAGCAATAGGCACTTAAAATGAAATAATACAAACCAATGCTTCCAAGTAATACACGTGACAAATGAAAGCAACTATTGTATCCCTTATTCTTTTAGTCTCAGTTTTGATCTCTTGCGCCCAACAAAACAGAAGTTCTATCTTAAATCAGGCATTAATGTCAGAGAACCCAAACATAAGGAAGGTCATGGACAGTCTGGACCAATACGAGGTACAAATACGGTACACACAAATAGATCGGCGCAACGATAGCATTGTTTTTACTGACTATGATTTTCAGGTGGATGAAGGACACTATTTTTATCCTGCAAGTACTGTTAAATTTCCGATTGCCGTACTAGCACTGGAACGTTTGAACCAAACCGATAGTCTCAATAGAAACACAAAATATTACATAGAGGGAGATTCAATAGAATCTACCATTGCGCAAGATATTTCGAAAGTATTCGCGGTAAGTGACAACCTGGCCAATAACCGTATGCTTGAACTATTGGGACAAGATGCTATCAATACGAGTTTGACGGACAAAGGAATAGGGCCTGTTCGTATTTCACACAGATTAGGCTATCATTCAGATGATTTAAAAACCAAACCGCTTATCATATATTTAAATGATAGTACAACAGGTATTTCCGTGCCTAGTATAAATACAGCTGCCAAACCACTGCAACTAGGGCGAATAAAAAAGGGAATTGGGTATTACGAAGATAACGCCCTTGCTAATGACCCTTTTGATTTTAGTCTAAAAAATTATTATCCGATTACTAGTCAGCACGAGGTATTGAAAAGAGTGGTCTTTCCAAATGAATTCGACACCAAGGAACGCTTTGACCTTTCGGAGGAGCAGCATGACTTTTTATTGGAATCTATGCATACACTCCCAAGAAATGCTGGATATAATTCTACCAAATATTACGATGGTTACTGTAAATTTTTCTTGTACGGAGACACCCGAAAAACCATTCCAGACCACATAAAAATATATAATAAGGTAGGTTTTGCCTACGGTACGTTAACGGATTGTGGTTATATTGTTGATAGTAACCACAATGTGGATTTTTTATTGACAGCAAGCATTTTGGTAAACAAAGATGGAATCTTCAACGATAATGTTTACGAATACGAAGGAGTTGGTATTCCGTTTTTAGCAGCCTTAGGAAGGGAAATTCATACATTAGAAATAGAGCGTAACAAGTAATATCGGGTATCCGTAACAAAGCTATGGCAGATACAGTAAAACAAACTAGAATAAATAAATACCTGAGCGAAGTAGGCTATTGTTCCAGAAGGGCAGCAGATAAACTTATAGACCAGGGCAGGGTTACCATAAATGGCCAGGTTCCCGAAATGGGAACAAAGGTGATAGATGGTGATGATGTAAAAGTAGACGGAGAAGCGATTACTGCGCCAAAAGAAAAACCTGTTTATCTGGCTTTTAATAAACCGATTGGGATTGTGTGTACCACGGATAGCAGGGTAGAAAAAGATAATATTATTGATTTTATAAACTATCCTAAGCGAATTTTCCCTATCGGAAGATTGGACAAGCCTAGTGAAGGCTTGATATTTTTGACCAACGACGGGGATATTGTCAACAAAATCCTTAGAGCTAGAAATAATCATGAAAAAGAGTACTTGGTAACTGTAGATAAACAAATAAGACCCGACTTTTTAAAGAAAATGAGAAATGGGGTCCCCATATTGGATACCGTAACAAGAAACTGCGAGGTAATCCAAGTAAGCACCTACCAGTTTCGTATTATTTTAACACAGGGACTCAACCGTCAAATAAGACGTATGTGCGAACATTTAGATTACAGAGTAAAAAAGCTGAAGCGTATCCGAATTATGAACGTTCATTTAGATCTCCCCTCAGGCAAATGGAGAGATTTAACAACGGAAGAACTACAGCAAATTAACATATTGGTAGATGATTCCTCAAAAACCAATGAATCAGAAAAATAAATCCAAGATTTCATATAGGGTGTTACTTTAAACTACGCTAAGGACGAGACTATCATATTACACCAAAGTGCTACTTTAACGATACTATTTTTAACTTGATGCTTAAAACAAAAAGCATTCGAAAGTAAAACCAACCAAATTCTAATTGCTACCCCAAGTACTTCAGATCCGCTTAGATAAGAGTTTACAGTAAATGAATAAACTCAAGCAAGCGCAAAGACCCTCCCCTTATCTACCTAACAGCAAATTTTTAAAAAAGTAATCCTAGACAATTATAATACTGTGGAGCTTACGAACCAGGCGCAGAATATCCGACTTAGGCTGCTGTAAATCAATGAAGTTGACAGCGTTGTGAGAGGTAATTTAGAAAATTTAATAAGCCGTTAAAATAATTAAACTTGGGTATGATAATAAATAAAAATTAACAATAAAAATATATAATTTATGATTTACAATTACACTATATAGCCATAATTCATTATATTAATGATGAAAAATTTCACAACAAACGAAATGAAATGAAATGAAAAATAATAGAAAACTTTTTCCAAAAAAAACCTTCATCTTCTCGATGTTTTTAATAGTGAGTTTGAGTACGCATTTAATTGGTCAAGAGACTAGCTTTAAAGCGTACTCAGGAGAAATACTGGACACTAGTTCAAAAAAACCATTAATTTTTGCATCACTAACGCTAGAAGGAGCCAACATAAGTACAGTGACCAATACGGAAGGAGAATTTTTATTAAAGGTACCCATGAACAGCCTGGATAAAAACATCATTATTTCATTTTTAGGTTACAAGACCTTAAGCTTACCGTTAAGCAAATTTAAGATTAAGGACAATAAAGTGCTGATGACAGAATCTGCCGTGGAACTTTTAGAAGTCCAATTAAGTATCCCAAAAGATGCAGAGGTCTTGGTTCGGGAAACACTGAGAAAAAAAGGTGAAAATTATATGAACGACCCCACCGTAATGACTGCCTTCTACAGGGAAACTATAAAAAAGCGGAATAAAAATGTTAGTCTATCTGAGGCCGTGGTAAATATTTACAAAGCCCCCTATTCTTCCTATAAACGCGACGAACTTAAACTTTACAAAGCACGAAAGAGCACCGACTATAACAAATTGGATACACTGGCCCTTAAATTGCAAGGTGGACCTTTCAATACACTATTCGTTGATATGGTGAAATATCCAGACTATATATTTACGGAGGAGACTATTAACTATTACGACTTTAGCTTTGATAGTTCTACTAGAGTCAATGACAAACTTATTTATGTTATAAATTTTCAACAAAAGGCTGAAATAATGGACCCATTTTACACCGGTAAATTATATATAGATGCCGAAAATAAAATTCTTACGAGTGCTATTTACTCCTTAAACATTACCGACAAACAAATGGCAGCCCAAATGTTTGTTAGGAAAAAGCCAAGAAATGCTAATGTTTGGCCTACCAAGGTGTCTTATCGCGTAGATTACAGAGAAAAAGATGGCAAATGGTACTACGGTTACAGCAACGTACTACTAGAATTTAAAATCGACTGGGACAAAAAACTATTTAATTCGGTGTATTCCATGAGCTGTGAAATGGCAGTAACAGATTGGGAAAAAAATCTGGCCAATGCTCATTTAACAGCTAAGGAACGAATTAAATCTTCCATAATACTAAGTGATGAGGCCATTGGTTTTGCAGATCCTGATTTTTGGGGAGAATATAATATTATAGAACCAGAGAAATCCATAGAATCCGCTATTAAGAAAATACAACGACAGTTGAGAAGAAACAAAAGTGAAGACAGGGGCACAAGTATTCCGTAATTTACCCTTTTAACACATATAAAAATCCCCAGTTTTCGGTTGAAAACTAGGGATTTTAGATTTAAGGGCACTTTTACTTTATTTTGGCATAACTACCGTATCAATAGCGTGTATAACGCCATTAGTCGCGGCTACATCTGCTATGACTACCGTAGCCATGTTTCCGTTTTCGTCAGCTAACATTACCTTACCATCAGCCAAGGATAAAATAAGCTTACCTCCTTGGACAGTGGTTACTTCAAAAGCACCATCGTTCGCCTTAATAGCATCGATAACAGCAGCTGCCTCAAATTTTCCTGATACAACGTGGTAGGTCAGAATCCCAGTTAATGCAGCTTTACTTTCCGGTTTAAGCAAACCAGCTACCGTACCATCTGGTAAGGCCGCAAACGCATCGTTTACGGGAGCAAAAACAGTAAAAGGTCCTTCACTGCTCAATGTTTCAACCAAGTCAGCAGCCTTTACAGCAGCAACTAAAGTGGTGAAATTTTCATTAGCAGCTGCTACACCTACAATGTTTTGCGCTTGCACTAAAGTCCCAGCGAACAAGGCTGCGGATACAAACATAATTTTAATCATTTTCATAATATTATTTTTAGATTTCGATAAAAGTAAATGTAAATCAGCAGCGGATATCATAATATTTGTCTAATTTTTATTAAAAAATGTTAAACATTTTTAATTTTAACTTTTTTGTCTTTTAATTAAGATTAATTGACTTCTATGAATCAGACAAGACGTAACTTTTTAACAGCATATTAGGGATTTCATTAACTACATTTTTACCTAGTTCTGGCTATGCATGTCAAGATTCGCTAAATAAAATAGTAGGACCATTACTCCCTAAAGCATTAAAAAAAGGAGCTATTATTGATCGAATTGCCCCCTGGTTATAGTTTCATAAACACAACTTCAAAATAGGCTAAAAAGACCCTAAAACAGATGGGATACAAACCCTATCATACCAATGGAGTTTCCAAACCCCTTGGCTATCTTAACAACACTGATGAAGAACGGGCGGCAGACATAAACGAAATGTTCGCCAACAAGAAAATAGATGATATTCTTCAAATTCATGAGGGCTATGGCTCTACACGAATTATGCATTTGATAGATTATAACACTAAAAGAAGGAACCCCAAAGCCTTAATAGGTTTTAGCGACGTAACCGTGTTATTAAATGGAATACACCAGAAAATCGGTTTAATCTATTTACATGGTCCTTTAATTAGCACTATAGAAGACATCTTTAGGGAAAAAGCATTCAAAGATATTCTGGAGAATACAACAGCAACGTATCAGACAACAAATGCTATTTTGGAGGAAACCCTAACAACGAGTCCTGAATACGAAAGACACCCAATTCATGAAGGGATAGCTAGCGAACAATTGAGTGGTGGAAGCCTAACATTATACAAGGCCTTAATAGGTACGCCACATTAATTGATTTTAAGGGTAACATGTCTGTATAGAAGATGTTGAAGAAGCACTGTATAGAATAAATCGTATGCTTACAAAACTTATTACAGGTAATACATTCAAAAAGGCTCCCTGGATTATTTTTGGTGTGTGTGCTGGGTGTGACCGTTCAAGTACACCCAATTCGTTTGCACTTAAAAGAAGTACTTATAGACAGAATAAAGCCCTTAGGGGTTCCGACACTATACGGAATGAGTTTTGTGCATATAGACCAAAACCTTACATTTCCAAGTGGTCCGAAAGCTACTTTGAACACTACTACCATGTCAATAATACTTGAAGGACCATAGGTGAAATAGTTTTAATGGGCAACTTCACCCAAGGCCATATAGGCAAGCATTACGATATTGAATCTAAAGGCCCGCTGAAAAAGCGGGATTTACTAAGCCGATGATAGGAGTAATCAACAAACTGTTATAAATTGGCTATAGTGTTCACAAAACTTCGTGATTTAATGTAGAATTATATTAATAAAGCAAAAATAGTATCATAGTAAGTGATTAAAGTAGTGGATTCAATCAAATAATAACTATAAGTTTACTTATGATTAGTAATATCCCTTTAGGTTGAAACTTAACCTATTTCATGCATTGATTTAAAAGAAATGAAACAAAAAATTATCCTAGTCGCCGTTCTTGGTTTTCTTATCTCCACAGTCTATGTATTTACCTCGGATTTTTTTAAGCATTCAGAGGACAGCTACGCCAGCTTGGAGCTTCCAGAAACGGTGGATTATAATTTCCATATTAAACCCATACTTTCCGATAATTGCTATACATGCCACGGCCCGGATGCCAATAAGAGAAAGGCCGGACTGCGACTGGATTTGGAAGAAACCGCTTTTAAAGAGCTAAAGGAGAGCCCTGGTGAATATGCACTTGTCGCTGGCAATTCGAAGAAAAGTAAAGCCTACTGGCATATCATCACGAACGATTCCAAAGAAATCATGCCGCCGGCCGATTCGAAACTCAGCCTAAATTCTTATGAAAAGCGATTGATCGAGAAGTGGATTGAGCAGGGTGCCAAATTTCAAAAGCACTGGGCCTATCTTTCCCCAAAGAAAAAAGAAATCCCCAAACTACAAACTTCAGACCAGATAGCGAGCAACTGGACACAAAACGAAATCGATGGCTTTATTTTAAAGAGGCTACAAGACAAGAACATCCAACCTTCCGAAAAAGCAACCAAGGAAACTTTGGTCAGGAGAATAAGTCTTGACTTAACTGGACTTCCTCCTAACATTGAAGACATCAAGGCGTTATTAAATCTTTCCTCCGAAAAAATTATCCCAAAAGCGATAGACCGATTTTTGTCTTCTCCCGCCTATGGAGAACGCATGACACAATCGTGGCTAGACCTCGCTCGTTATGCTGATTCGCATGGCTACCAAGACGATAGTTACCGAACCATGTGGCCTTGGCGCGATTGGGTGATCCATGCCTTCAACAAGAATTTGCCTTACGACGATTTTTTGACTTGGCAGTTGGCAGGTGACTTACTGCCCAATGCTACTAAAGAACAGGTTTTAGCAACAGGCTTTAATCGAAACCACCCCATAACCCAAGAAGGCGGCGTAATTCAAGAAGAGTATCGCACCAATTATGTACTGGATAGAACAAATACCCTTGGGAAAGGAATCTTAGGATTAACCTTAGAATGTGCTCGTTGTCACGACCATAAATATGATGCCATTTCACAAGCCAATTACTTTGAGTTCTTCGCGTTTTTTAATCAGGTCGATGAAAAAGGCTTACAAATGGATGCCGTTCAGGCCAAAAACCAAAAGTTCTTTGCTGACCCACCGTTTTTGACCTTGACCTCGGAAGAAGCTGAGGGCGTACTCGATTTTGTAAATTTAAAAAAGGGTCAAGAAATAAACGTGATGATTATGAACGATTCGGCACCCAAAACAACGTTCATAAGGAATCGTGGGGAATACGACCAACCTACCGATTCCGTAGCTCCTAATACACCGGACATCATTTATCCTTTTTCAGAAGACTTTGAAAAAAACCGCTTAGGTTTAGCCAAATGGGTAGTAAGCAAAGATAATCCCTTGACTGCAAGGGTTTTTGTCAACCGTATCTGGGGAATGTTATTTGGTAGGGGATTGGTAGAGACTGCAGAAGATTTTGGTGTGCAAGGAAGCCTACCCTCACATCCTGAATTACTCGATTGGCTTGCTGCAGATTTTATGGAACACAATTGGGACATTCACCACTTACTGAGAAAAATAATGCTTTCAGCCACATACCAGCAAAAATCGAAAATGCGGCCTGATCTCAAAAAGGCTGATCCGGAAAATAGATTGTTAGCGCGCGCGCCGCGTTTTAGAATGAGCGGCGAAATGATCAGGGATTATATTCTGGCTACAAGCGGACTTTTGAATAGGGAACTAGGCGGCCCAAGTGTAAAGCCCTATCAACCGCCAGGCCTGTGGGAAGAAACCAATGCTGGGGAGAACAGGGGAGTTTTGACAAAATACGTGCAGGACGATGGTGAAAACCTCTACCGGCGTTCGTTATACACCTTTTGGAAACGTACACTCCCACCACCTTCAATGACCATTTTTGATGCACCTACCCGAGATTTTTGTGAGGTGCGTAGACAAAAGACCAATACACCTTTACAGGCATTGGCTCTACAAAACGATATTCAGGTATTGGAAGCCGCACGTGTTTTGGCGCAACGAACCCTTCAAGAAAAAGGGGATGACAACCCTAACATAGTAGCAAATCTTTTTCAAAGAATTTTAATCCGTTCACCAAAAAAAGAAGAGCTGTTGGCCTTGAACGACTATTATTATGATGCGGTTAAGTTATATGAGAACGAATTGGAAAACGCCAAGAAATTAACTGCCCTTGGCGAATATAAGCAACTTAACGTTGATCCAGCCAAGACCGCAGCCCTTATGCTAACAACACAAATAATCTACAATTTGGATGAAACAATTACTAAGGAGTAGACATTAGAACAGAGAAAAAAGAATAGAAAAGAAACAAAAGAACGCTATTATTGTCGTTGCATAAATTCTCGCCTTTTTATCCTGATCACAACCAAACGGTAAGGGGATGTACTACTAGACAAAAGAGGTTTTTTGGAAATTAAAAAATTCCAAAGTATACTAGATGGTAGGCAGAAATAATATAGCATACAGTATTTAAATAGCTTTATAAGAATTTACAAAATGGAAGAAAATAAAGACGCACCTGAAAACCCCTTAAAGTCCAACAGAAGACACTTCTTTTCACAATTAAGCGTAGGTATTGGTTCATTGGCCCTGGGGTCTTTACTAATACCCGATTTATTCAAAGGTTCGGGCCCAAGCTTGGCCTCGAAAGGAGATTTGGGCGTTGCACATTTCGCACCCAAGGCCAAACGCATTATTTATTTATTTCAGGCCGGAGCACCCTCGCAACTCGAAACCTTCGATTATAAACCTATTTTAAGAAAACGCATGGGCGAAGATCTGCCAGATTCAATTCGTAACGGACAACGATTGACAGGTATGACGGCCAATCAAGATAAGTTTCCGTTAATGCCGCCTAAAATCGGATTTAAAAAACATGGGGAGAGTCAGACGTGGATTAGCGACTTCTTTCCGCACATCGCCAAAATCGCAGATGATATTACCGTAGTACGCAGTATGCATACAGAAGCAATAAACCATGACCCTGCGATTACTTTTTTTCAAACCGGTAGCCAAATCGCTGGACGTCCTAGTATGGGTTCGTGGCTAAGCTACGGGTTGGGTAGTGAAAATAAAAACCTGCCTTCTTTTGTGGTGTTAACCTCCCGGGGAAAAGGCAATAGCCAAGGATTATATTCCAAACTATGGTCAAGTGGGTTTTTGGATTCAAAGCACCAAGGTGTTTTGTTGCGTTCAGGAAAAGACCCAGTGCTATATCTAAACGATCCAGATGGAATTTCAAGATCTGACAAAAGGCATTTGTTGGACCATGTGGCCTCATTGAATAAGATGCACCATGTAGAAACGGGCGATGATGAGATTGAATCACGTATCGCGCAATATGAAATGGCCTACCGCATGCAAATGTCGGTACCCGATGTTATGGACATTTCCAAAGAACCACAATCAATCATCGACCTCTATGGTGAAGATTGCCAAGTACCCGGCACCTATGCCGCAAATGCCCTACAAGCCCGTAGGCTTGCCGAAAACGGGGTGCGCTTCATACAATTGTACCATCAGGGCTGGGACCAACATGGCAACCTGCACAATGAAATGGCCGGGCAGGCCAAAGATGTAGACCAAGCCTCTGCCGCCTTGGTGCTAGATTTGAAACAACGGGGAATGCTAGAGGATACTTTAGTGGTCTGGGGAGGAGAATTTGGAAGGGGTAATTACGCTCAAGGAAAATTCGATCCTGAAAATTATGGCCGCGACCACCACCCAAAAGCATTTAGTATTTGGATGGCAGGAGGAGGCATCAAACCGGGCCTCAACTATGGTCAAACCGATGAATTCGGATACAATGTGGTAGAAAATCCTGTACATATAAACGATTTCCATGCCACGCTAATGCATCAGATGGGTCTTGATCACGAAAAACTTACATATAAGTATCAAGGTCGCCGCTTTCGCCTGACCGATGTAGCGGGCAATGTAATCAATGATCTTTTAGCGTAAATATGACAAAAGTTTCTCAAAATAGATGGGTAGACTACACCGTTTTTGGAATGTCCCTATTTCTCCTTTTCTGTCTACTATTCGATTCCTATATTGAGTTACCCCGACTAGTTGCTTGGGTAGGGCGTTGGCATCCTTTGGTGTTACATTTTCCCATTGTCTTGCTGTTACTCTGTACCTTTTTAGGATTATCAGGCAAAAAAGTACCGAAGCAACTATTGACCATCGCCGTACTATTATCCTTGTTGACTGCGATTTCAGGATTTTTCTTAGGTAAGGAAATGACACCAAAAGGAGAACTCCTGTTTTGGCACCAATGGCTGGGAGGAGGATTGGCGCTTTTGGCAGCCGTTTGGTATGGCTTGGCGGAAAGTAATTTTGATAAACCAATTTTTTATAAAATACTTCAAGTAATCTTGTTAGGTTTAATTTTCGCTACTGGACACTATGGCGGAATGGTCACCCACGGGGAAGATTTCTTGACACTTCCTTCGGAGAAGAGAGGGGATGAAATCCCAGAAAACCCATTAGTTTATAAGGATGTGGTAGGGCGAATTCTAGAAAACAAATGCGTTTCTTGCCATAATCCCAATAAAACAAAAGGGGATTTATTGATGACTTCACTTGATGGCCTTCTGTCCGGTGGGGAAGTAGGGAATACGATATTACCTAAAAATCCTGAAGAAAGCGAGATGATAAGGAGGGTACACCTTCCCGTAGAAGACGAAGAGCATATGCCCCCCGACGGCAAACCACCTTTAAATGAGCAGGAAATAGAAATTCTTGAACGTTGGATTGCTCTGGGTGCTTCCGATACGCTGCGATTGTTTCATTTACAGACATCAGAACCCTTAAAAGGTTTGGTTGAAGGCTTGATGCAACCCAATGGAAAGGAAAAGTGGCTTAAACTGCCCGCAGTATCAGATAGCACCCTGCAACGCCTCAATACCGATTACGTAACCATAAAGCGTGTTGCAGGCGGCTCAAATGCGCTAAGCGTGAATGTATATAATTCGCCTCGCTACATGGCCGAACAAGTCACCGGCCTACAATTTATTGGTCAGAATATTGTTCAATTGGATGTAAGTGGCCTTCCGATTGGCCAGAACGAAATGAACTTCATCGGCTCTTGTGCGAATCTAGAGTGGTTAGAGCTAGATCAAACGCCCATCACCGATACAGAAATGCAAGCCCTAAACCTTTTGTCAAAGCTAAAAAAATTAAAGATACACAACACCGAAATCAGCGATGGTAGCCTTCCTGTTTTTAATAGAATGGAGGCTCTAAGGAAAGTTTATCTGTGGAATACCCAAATTTCAGCCATTGGTCTAAAAGACTTGAAAGATGCAAATCCTATTTTAAGAATTGAGGCAGGTATAGCGGAGGAATTGCTAAATTCATTTGTTGTATCGGACTCTCTTTAGAAAAACAGGATGCCTTTGAATCGCCTTTGGAAACACAATTTATATCATTAATTTAAGTAATCAAAACCTTCCATTTATTTTTTTAAAAAGATGTTTAGAAACGGTAGGCTATCCATCATGCAAGCATTCCTAATTGGCCACCTCGCTAATGAATTTGAGTCGATATAAGCGTAGTTCTTCATCCTCATACTCGCCATCAAATTCGATCATTGCGACTTCTAAATCATCCGTCTCTGCTTCTAGAAAGTACTCATGAATTTCTTCTTGTTGGTCTTCGTCCAAAACTTCATCAATCCAATAAACCAAATTAAGCTTGGTTCCGCTAAATACAATTTGCTCCATTTCCTTTAAGAGCGCACCAATTTCAATACCTTTTGCAGAAGCAATATCACTTAATGGAAGTTTGCGATCTACATTTTGTATGATATATAATTTAAGGCCAGAATTTGCGCCAGTACTTTTAACCACTAAATCATCTGGTCTAATGATATCATTTTCCGAAACGTAATCGGATATAAACTGCAGAAAAGGTTTGCCATACTTCTTTGCTTTCCCTTCTCCCACACCATGCACATTAAGCAATTCATCAATCGTAATCGGATATTTCAAAGCCATATCCTCTAACGATGGGTCTTGAAAAACAACGAAAGGAGGCACTCCCATCTTATTGGCCTGTGCCTTTCTCAAATCCTTTAATTGCTGCAAAAGTCTAGCATCGGCAACACCACCAGTTTTGGCCGCGCCTACAATCGCATTATCATTTTCTGCGTTGTACACATGATCTTTGGTCATCATGAAGGACCTTGGGCTTTTTAAAAATTCCTTTCCTTTATCAGTAAAGTGAATTACACCGTATTGCTCTATTTCCTTCTTTAAAAGTCCGGCAACCAAAACTTGGCGTACCAAGGCCATCCAATGGCTTTTATCCATATCTCCTCCTATTCCAAAAAAGACCTTTTCGTTGGTTTTATGTGATGATATTATGGCATTACTCTTTCCACGAAGGGTACAAACAATTTCTTTAGATTTGAATTTTTCACTTGTACCTTGAACTACCTTTAGTAACTTTAAAACATCTTCCTGGGCTTCTTCCTTTTGTTTTGGATTACGCGTATTATCGTCCATATTGGCGCCAGATCCACTTATTTCATCGAATTCTTCACCAAAATAGTGTAACATAAATTTTCGGCGCGACATGGAAGTTTCGGCGTAGGCTACAACTTCTTGTAATAGCGCATTTCCTATTTCCTGCTCGGCTACAGGTTTCCCAGACATAAATTTTTCAAGTTTCTCTATATCCTTATAGGAATAAAAAGCCAAGCAATGACCTTCTCCACCATCCCTTCCAGCCCTTCCGGTTTCTTGGTAATAGCTTTCTATACTTTTAGGTATATCATGGTGTATTACAAAACGCACATCTGGTTTATCAATTCCCATTCCGAAAGCAATGGTAGCCACAACGACATCAACATCTTCCATTAAGAACATATCTTGATACTTGGATCTCGTTTTAGCATCAAAACCGGCATGGTAGGGCACTGCACTTATCCCATTGACTTGAAGAACTTGGGCTAGCTCTTGTACTTTTTTCCGGCTCAAACAATATATAATACCTGATTTTCCCGTGTTTTGCTTTACAAACCGTATAATATCTGCTTCTACATTCTCTGTTTTTGTTCGTACCTCGTAATATAGATTAGGTCTATTAAATGAAGCTTTAAAAAGTACGGCGTCATTAATACCTAAATTTTTAACAATGTCTTCCTGGACTTTAGGTGTTGCGGTGGCCGTAAGTCCTATAATAGGGATATCATCTCCTAAACGCTCAACAATAGACCTCAAATTTCTATATTCCGGTCTAAAGTCGTGTCCCCATTCAGAGATGCAATGTGCTTCGTCTACTGCAACAAAAGACACCTCTACCGAACGCAAAAATTCCACATTTTCCTCTTTGGTCAGGGATTCTGGCGCAACATATAAAAGCTTGGTTATCCCATCCATTATATCTTGCTTTACCTGTTTTATTTCTGTCTTGTTTAAAGAAGAATTCAATACATGGGCAATACCATGCTCGGAAGAAACACCCCTAATGGCATCGACCTGATTTTTCATAAGTGCTATCAAAGGAGAAACCACGATGGCTGTTCCGGGCTTCATTAATGCAGGCAATTGATAACAAAGCGATTTACCGCCTCCCGTGGGCATAATCACAAAACAGTTCTTATTTTGTAAAATTTGTTTAATAACCCCCTCTTGAAGTCCCTTGAACTGGGAAAAACCAAAATATTTTTTTAAAGAGGCATGTAAATCAATCCCGTTCAAAGCTTTCTCGTCTATCACGTTTTCCAATTTAGCGCAAAGAAATTATGTAAGTAAATTACTTATGTAGTTAAAATAAAATCAAAACAGCAAATCAAATTATTAAGGGATACATATCCTATAACATTAAGTTTATGTAATTTTGTAATCTTAAAGATATGACAATCTTTTAGGAATACAATCCATAAAACTAAATAATACTTTGACGTCTGCGAGTACTATTATTGATTTAGCCAAAATGACTATTGAAAAGGAGCGTGATGCTATCACTCATCTTTTGACTTTAGTGGACGAGGAATTTGCTAATGCAATCAATTGTATTATTGCCTCTAAAGGTCGTGTTGTGATTTCTGGTATTGGTAAGAGCGCCATCATTGCATCAAAAATTGTTGCGACCTTAAACTCTACCGGAACACCAGCTATTTTCATGCACGCCGCCGATGCAATACATGGTGATTTGGGCACCGTACAGGACAACGATGTAGTCATCTGTATCTCCAAGAGTGGTAGTACCCCAGAGATTAAAATGTTAGTTCCACTATTGAAAAGGGGTAATAATAAATTAATCGCAATGACAGGGAATCCGGATTCTTTCTTAGCAAAACAGGCAGATTTTCTCTTGAATACCTTTGTAAAAGAAGAAGCCTGTCCTAATGGACTGGCCCCTACGACCAGTACAACCGCACAATTGGTCATGGGAGACGCTATGGCAATCGTATTATTGAAACTAAAAGGTTTTAGTAGTGCCGATTTTGCAAAATACCACCCTGGAGGAGCTTTGGGTAAAAAACTCTATTTAAGGGTTGTAGACATCATCAAAAATAACCAAGTACCAAAAGTGCAATTAGACACCGAGGTTAAACAGGTAATCGTAGAAATTTCCAAAAAAATGCTAGGAGTTACTGCGGTTTTGGACAAGAAAAAAATTGTTGGCATTGTAACGGACGGTGATATTAGAAGGATGCTAAACAAGCATGATAATATTAAAGGGTTAACGGCAGCGGACATTATGAGCTCCAACCCAAAAACTGTGAATACGGATACACTTGCCATAAAAGCTTTAGAAGTCATGCAACAAAAAGGCATCTCACAATTATTGGCTACTGAAAATGGCATATATAAGGGTGTTATACATTTACATAATCTTATAAACGAAGGTATTTTATAATGGGCGACAAAACGACAACGCCACCGAACGAGATGTCCTTTTTGGATCATCTAGAAGAACTTAGGTGGCATTTAATACGATCTACCTTAGCAATAGTGATTATTGGCTGCGTTGCTTTCTTAATGCGAGGCTTTATTTTTGACACTGTCATCTTTGGGCCTAAAAAGATGGATTTTCCTACCTATCGCCTTTTTTGTGAAATCGCTACTTATTTAGGTTTTGATTCGGCTTTTTGTGCAGATAAATTACCCTTCACGATACAAAGTAGGTTAATGTCCGGTCAGTTTTCCGCTCACATTTGGACATCTATTTGGGCAGGTTTCATCGTAGGCTTTCCTTATGTGTTATACGAAGTTTGGAAATTTATTAGTCCCGGACTTTATGAGAAAGAACGTAAGAACTCTAGAGGTTTTATTCTTGTAGCTTCCTTCCTATTTTTCTTAGGTGTACTTTTTGGATACTACGTTGTAGCGCCTTTGTCCATCAACTTTTTAGGAACCTATCAGGTAAGTTCAGAAGTAACCAACGAATTTGACCTTGCCTCTTATATTTCTACTATTAGGACATCTGTAATTGCCTGTGGTATTTTGTTCGAACTACCGATTATCATCTATTTCCTAACCAAAGTTGGTTTGGTAACCCCGGAAATAATGAAAAAATACCGTAAAATCGCACTGGTAATCGTTTTAATCCTATCAGCCGTAATAACACCGCCAGATGTTACCAGCCAGATTATTGTAGCCATTCCTGTTTTGATATTATATCAGGTAAGTATTTACATTTCTAAAAAGGTATTAAAGAACGAAGCAAAAAGGGAGCGTAAAGCAGCGGAAAAGGTCAAAGCTGAAAAAGCAAGAAAAGATGTGAAACCAAGTTAATGAATTTAATGCCTATTACGCTAAGAGAATCGATTAGCTCTTAGCGGATAACGAGGTTATAAAGCACACATTCGACCTAGGCACGAATGCTTTTACAAAGGGCACTGTAGAGTAAGGACCAAAGAACTTTTGGGTTTGGTCGCCTTTACTGTTTCAGATACGATGCTTGTATAAAGTATTATCTAAAGCACTCGCATAGAGAAGGGGTAATAAAGGAAGCGCTTATGGAAACCTTAGGTATTGCAACCCCAGCAGGTGGCACCATGGTCATTACGCATCTAAGACGTGCTTATAAGTATTGGGAAGAATTAGAAAGTCAGGAAGGTTAAATAAACGATAAAACCTTTTTGCACAAATGAATAAGGTTTAGATTTGAAAAGATGAAGCTTAGAGCCGAAAATATAATGAAATCTTACCGAGGCCGAAGAGTGGTCAAGGGTATATCGTTAGAAGTAAATCAAGGTGAAATCGTTGGGCTACTAGGGCCAAACGGAGCTGGGAAAACGACATCGTTCTACATGATTGTTGGTCTCATTAAACCAAATGGAGGGTCTATCTATTTGGATGATATGGAGATTACTAAATTCCCTATGTACAAAAGAGCCCAAAACGGTATCGGCTATTTAGCACAGGAAGCATCCGTATTTCGAAAATTAAGTATTGAAAAAAATATACTTAGCGTACTGCAACTGACCAACCTCAGTAAAAAGGAGCAGCACATGAAGATGGAATCCCTAATAGAGGAATTCGGTCTTGGTCACATCAGAAAGAGTCGTGGCGATTTATTATCAGGAGGGGAACGCAGAAGAACAGAAATCGCGCGCGCCTTGGCTACTGATCCAAAATTTATTCTATTGGATGAGCCCTTCGCCGGAGTAGACCCTGTAGCGGTGGAAGACATACAACGTATTGTTGCCCAACTAAAAGATAAGAATATTGGCATTCTAATTACAGATCACAACGTACAGGAAACCTTGGCAATTACCGAACGCTCTTACTTAATGTTCGAAGGTGGCATTCTAAAATCTGGGATTCCAGAAGACCTAGCGGCAGACGAAATGGTTCGCAAGGTTTATCTAGGGCAGAATTTTGAACTTCGAAAAAAGAAACTCGATTTTTAATTTTTTCCTCCTATCCATTTATGGCTAAAAGCAGCAAGTATTCCCGCCATCAAAGGCGATAAAATGTATACCGTAAAAAAGCTGTAATCTATTTTAGGAAAAGCAGCATTTCCCCAGCCAGCCAAGTAAGCTACCATTCTTGGTCCAAAATCACGGGCAGGATTTAACCCCGCTTGTGTAAAAGGTGCCACAATACAGATAATTATGGTAACAGTTAAACCAATAACCAATGGTGTGATATTGTTTATTTGTTCCGGTTTCTCGGTAACGCGTAAAATTACAAGTACAAGGAGAAACGTCCCCAAACCTTCCATAAAACAAGCTAGCGCTGCAGATACTACCATGAATTTCTCAAAACTAGGATTGGGAAAATACTCTCCAAACATCATGGCCGATTTTATAGACTGGTCAGACCCTCTAACAATGTCATGAACTTCCTCAAAATTTTCTATTGAATTTTCAAATATGAAGAATAGTAGTAATCCTGCTAAAAAGGCTCCTAATACTTGTGCCAGTATATAAAACGCGAGTTTATTCCACACCAGTTTCTTTGAAATACACATTGCTAAACTTACTGCAGGATTCAAATGAGCAGGACATATATTTCTCGTAGTATAAATAGCAATCGCAACACCCAAACCCCATATCAATGCAACTTCCAAAAGACTAGAAAAAGCATTAAACAAAACAGCCACAGCCACAGAACCACAGCCAAAAAAAACCAGTATAAAAGTCCCTAGAGACTCGCCTAACAATTCCTTGTACTCTTTCAATTATTGAATTTTAGAAAATACATAACTTAATTCAGTAGCAATCTGTACGCTCCGCTCCAGATATTTTTTGGTCTGTAAAGGCGTGTTATCAAATGCCTTAGGGTCTTCGAAAGTAAGTGCTATTCTTTTCTCTGCTCCAGAAATAATGGGACAGTTTTCATCTGCATGACCACAGGTCATAATCGCAGCAAAATTTGATTTTGGATTAAAGGCGTTATCATATGTTTTTGAAAAACCTATTATAGGATGCAAATCATCCCCAAATTTGATGCTATATACTGGATTATTTCCTTCTGTAAGATTGTTTATTTCAAAACCTATTGTATTTAAAACGTCAACCACTTTTGGAAACAAGGCCGTTGCTTCTGTTCCTCCGGAATAGCAAAATACATTTTCTACCTTAAAATATGCAGCCATAGTCTGAGCCCATATTTGGGATAAATGACTTCGGCGTGAGTTATGGGTACAGATAAAATTGAGATTAACCTTTAAAGCGTGATCTTTTTTATCTTGAATAAAATCAATTAGGCTCTGAAGTATTGTTATTCGTTCTCTAGGAATTCCTGAAATATCCAATTGTGTTATGGTTTCATGAATACGTTCAAATAAATGGAAAATATCTCTTTGCATTCAGCAATAATACAACTTATCAAACCTTGAATAGCTGCATAAAATTAAACCTAACGATTATTTAATCTGGATACGTTTTTAAATTACACCATCCCCAAGCGAAAAATAACAACTCCAATAGTAATACTGGCGTAAAGGGTATAGAAATACCATCAACAACAGTACTGAATATTCTTCCAAAAAAAATACCTCCAATAAACAGCACCTTACTCCATGTAACTGCATACCTAAGCTTAGTCCTATATACGCCTAGCAATCATAACACCCCAATACCCATATAAATTCCCATGACGGCTCGGAGCATATTTTTCAGCTCCAAGGCCCCGACCTGAAAATCAAGGATCAAAGGCATCCGATACGCTGGATGGCCACCAGAAACAAAACCCGCACTAAGTACGATGAGACCGGAAAGCACTAAGTTTAAATTCTTCTTCATAGCGTAGGGAACTACTTTCTGTACAATTTGTAATAATACCAAGCCGCAATGCCGCCTATTAAGGAAAAAATCGCCAGTATTCCAAAAACATACTGATGACCAGTTGCACCAGAATTAGCATCTAGTAAGTAGCCCATCGCAGGCCCCGCAAAAATATCGGGCGTATACCCAACTATGGAAATAAGCCCTACAGCGGTACCTGTTAATACCAATGGAATCTTTCCACGTTCCATAACTGCAAAATATAAGGAACGTGCCGCATAAACCCCAGTTGCTACAACTAATGTCGATATAAAAAACAAGGCTGTGGACGAGTCGGAAATCACTCCGGTTGCAAATAATAAAGCGCCAAAAAAGGAAACAACAAAACTAACTAATAACCAATAAGTAGTTTGCGAACGGTCTGCCAGTATTCCTATAATCACACCTACTATTGGGCGTACAAATAATAAAAATGTTCCAACTTGGGCCGACTGCACTTGATCGTACAACATTACATCCTGGGCATATAGCGAAAAGATATCTGTAATTTTATATCCTATGTAGGCACAGTGAATAATCACCATTAACAAAATAACAGCAGGCAATTTCAGCACTTCTTTAATTTGAGAAACGGTTATTTTATTCATAACAATAGCCTGTTCTGATGCTTTGTCCATCCGCATAAAGAACCAAACTAAAAAGCCGACAACCACTACAATACCTGAAGATACTAAAATTACATATCTAAATGCAGCTCTACTTTCTGCCACCGTGGCTTCGGCAATATCGGCAGTTATGAAAATAGAAAAAATAAGTACGCCCATAGTTCCGAACAAAGCACCTACCAAACCACGGCCACCATCCAAAAACCCGAAGGCCTTACCTTGGGAACTTGCTCCGCCCCAGACACGAGCCGCTTTTATCATGGCAGCCCAGAATAAAAATATGGTAGTAAAGCCCCAGTAGCCATACAAAACCTTAAGAACAAAATAGCTAGGAAAAGTTGCATAAACTAATCCGCCAAGTGCGGTCATCCAGAGCGCAACGGCAATCAGTTTTCTTGGCGGATACTTATCTGCTATAGGGCCACCAAAAAGATAAGAAACCAAGGCAACAAAACCATAGACAGAAAAGCATAATCCAAGCTGTGTATTGTCCAAAGCAAATACATCCAGTACTGTAGGTCTAAAAACACGGGGAAGCACAAAAGGAAGAATAAACACGCTCTCCCCCGCCAAAATTAATAACAGGAGATAGTACCAAGGTGCTTTTTGTGTTTGACTCATAGTTGTTTTATAGGAATCCAAATTTCTTCTTCGGAATTGGGATTATCATTCTTGTAGTTGGGTCCTAGTACTTCAAAATGAGGACGGTCATCCAGCACATATCCTGATTTAGGCAACCACATGGCATAAATATATTGAAAAATACTAGGGTCACCACTAGCACCTTTGTAATCAAAAACAACATATGGTCCCGCTTTAAGTGCAAATTTTTCCATACCCTCGGGAATAGTAGCATACCCGAATACTTCTACAAGTGGGTATTCCTTAAATTCAGATTCTGGATTAAAAGTGATATGATACTTGGGTGGATATACTTGCAGGGAAATAAAATCGGCTCCTGCCCTATTTTCAATTTCTACTTTTCTGGGCATAAAGCCACGCCAAAGTTTACTGGTTAGGTTCTTTGTTACACTCATCGCTAGGGACTGACCAAAACCCTTTTTTTCTTTTCCTTGTATAATTCTTGGTTGCATAGTCTCACGCTTCTAAATCGATTTGAAACAAACATACTGGTGCTTCCTTATAATGAGCAGGAAGTGTATTGGTATTTTGCAAATCGAATAGCCCTAAAAACTCAAATCCTGCGTTAGTATAATGTTCAATGAGTCTCGTATTGTTCCCAAGCGTATCCAAGCGCACAAAACGTTTGTGGTTATCCTTGGCGTAGGTTCTTGCCCAAGACACAATAATTCTAACAAAATTTTGACCTCTATAATTGGGGTTAGTAGCTATGCGATGTATGTATACTGAGGCATCCACATTTCGTTTTTCCCAGATGTGCTCGTCGGAAAAAGTAACTGCCCAAACGCAAGCGATTTTATTATTGATTACTAGTTTAAATTGACGTTGTTCCTCAAGTTCTGTGGCTACCAATATACGTTCAAAATCAGGCCAAACTACCACTGTTTTTTTGGCTTTCTGATAGTCCGAAGCTGTTTTATAGAGGCGGAAGATTTCGATGATGTCTTTTGACGTAGAATTGGTGATTTTCATAGGTTAATTTGACACCTAAAATTGCTTACCTCTTATAAGCATAGGGTTTGGTGACAGTAGTTTTAAATTTATTTTTTTCAATTTATGAGTTCAATGTCTTTTGGCTCCAATGACTCACCAAAGAACTCAACACATAAAAGAGAATGATAATAGGCACGGCCAAAAACTGCATAGTTATCAAGAGGACTAGACTTATAATAAGAAAGATATAGCGAAGTGCGTTATCAGTAAAACTCCAATTTTTAAATTTAAGAGCAAATAGAGGTAAATTACAATTCAATAAAAATGCACTCAAAAGCGTCAACCCGATTAAAAACCATTGGTTTAGAATAACCTCAGCGAGAATATTATTTGAGTGATAAAATAAAATCAAGGGCAAGGAAAGAATTAGCAGCGCATTGGCAGGAGTGGGTAGACCGATGAAGGAGGATACTTGGTTTTCATCCAAATTAAATTTCGCCAAGCGATAGGCAGATGCCATAGTAATAATAAAGCCCAAAAAAGGCCATAACGAACGAAGTTGAAAGTCGCCTAGATACGTCATACCATTCAATACTTCATTGTTCCACCCACCCATTTGGGACAAACCCAATAGCTGAAACATAACAATCCCTGGCACTAAGCCGCTGGTAACCATATCTGCTAAAGAATCCAGCTGTAATCCGAGTTCACTTTTAACATTTAAAACGCGTGCTGCCAACCCATCAAAATAATCGAAGAAAATACCCAAGGCTACGAACAAGCCTGCAACTTCCAACTGATTTAACACAGCAAATACTGTCGCCACACAACCACAAAAAAGATTTAAAAGTGTAATAAAATTTGGAATATGTTTTCGCATGATTGCTTTATTGTTGTCTTTGTTACGCTCGCCTAAAAATAACACAAATGATCTGGTTAACCGTTCTAAATTCCAAGAAGGGTGCAAAACATAAGTCTATTAGCTGCTTAGCAACAAAAAGATAGCTCTATGATTAATAAAAATCCAATATCGGTTAAATCTCTTATTATTCGCATCTTTGTTACTAGAATAATTGGAATTACAGATGTTCAAAAAAATTATCCTTTTTATATTCCTCATAATACTTCCCTTTTATGGGTATTCCCAAGAGGCACAGTTATCCCGCCTTTCAAAGCTTAGCTTGCTTACCGTAGGCACCGGGCAAGATTTAGCCGCAAAATTTGGCCATAGCGCCATACGCCTTCAAGACCCTTCAGTTGGCATAGATGTAGTTTACGGATACGGAACCTACAACTTTGAAGACCCCAATTTTTATCTAAATTTCACTAGAGGAAAATTAGACTACACTATTACGCGCCATCCTTTTCATCTATTTGAAAGGAGCTACATTTTTGAGCAACGGTGGATTAAAGAGCAAGAGCTGAACCTGGATTTTGAACAACGAAAAAATATAGTAGGTTTTCTAGAAACCAACTTATTACCACAAAATAGATTATATAAATATGACTTCCTGTTCGAAAACTGTGCAACTAAAATCCCAGAGGTTTTTGAAAAGAATCTTAGTAATACCTTAAAGTTTAATTACGATCATCTGGACGAGCAGTTTACGTTCAGACAGCTCATTCATCAAAACCTGAACGTGAATTCTTGGTCCAATTTTGGAATAGATTTAGCTCTAGGCTCAGTAATCGATAGAAAAGCAACGCCTTATGAACATCTGTTCCTGCCTATTTATGTGTATGAACAACTAAAACATACAACTGTAAATGAGAAACCTATCGTAAAAAAAGAAGCAATTATTCTAGATACCCCTACCCGTACAGACACCACTTTTTTCTTACTAACACCGGCATTTTGGCTGGGACTGTTATTACTAGTGGTTAGTTACAGTACGTATTCTGATTGGAAAGGGAGCACCAGAACAAAATGGATAGACACGCTTTTATTTTCCCTAAGCGGAATCGCGGGATTCATTATCCTCTTTCTATGGTTTCTGACAGACCATGATGCTACAAAGGCAAACTACAATATCTTTTGGGCCTTCGCACCCAACTTAATCATTGCTTTTTATCTGGTTAAAAATCGACCTGTAAAATGGCTTAGAACATATATTAGAATTGCTTTAGTCCTATTGGTAATTAGCGTAGTTTTGTGGCTTTTAAAAGTGCAAGTATTCTCCGTGCTTATTAGCTTCATTTTATTAGCATTGGGAATCCGGTATCTGTTTCTGATACAGCACTTAAAAAAAACTACATAGCTTATTAACATTAAAAAGTATTTAATTTGAGCCTGATAATTCCGCTTAAGTTTGACGTTTGAATTTCAAAACACATAAACCTACCTCTGGCAGGCAACCTTGACCTTGATACTTGTAAATTTATGAATCTACTTACCGTTGAAAATATTTCTAAATCCTATGGCGAACTGGTACTTTTTGAGAACCTTTCCTTTGGCATTAATAAAGACCAAAAGATAGCACTAATCGCCAAAAACGGTAGTGGAAAAACATCCATACTTAATATTCTATCGGGTGCCGACAGTCCAGATACAGGGCAAGTGAATTACAGAAAAAGCACACGAGTTTCTTTTTTGGCTCAGGAACCGATAATGGACCCTGAACTTACCGTTGAGGAAACAATTTTCGCATCAGACAACGAGGTACTTCAAGTGATTAGTAGCTATGAAAAGGCCTTACAAAATCCTGAAGATGCAGATGCTTACCAAACTGCCTTTGAGGCTATGGATCGTTTTCAAGCTTGGGATTTTGAGACCCAGTATAAGCAGATACTTTTTAAATTGAAACTAGAAGATTTAGATGCTAAAGTAGGAATGCTTTCCGGTGGACAAAAAAAACGATTGGCCCTAGCAGATGCCCTAATTAATAAACCAGATTTACTGGTGCTAGATGAACCTACCAACCATTTGGATTTGGAGATGATTGAGTGGCTAGAGGAATACTTTGCTAGGGAAAACATGACCCTCTTTATGGTAACTCACGATCGATTTTTCTTAGAACGCGTGTGTAACGAGATTATTGAACTGGACAATGGGGTGCTATATCCTTATAAAGGAAACTACTCTTACTATCTAGAAAAGAAAGAGGCTCGTTTAGAGCAAGAAACGGTAGAACAGCACAAAACCGAATTACTATTTAAAAAGGAATTAACGTGGATGCGGCGACAGCCTAAGGCACGGACTACAAAGTCTAAATCAAGGATAGACGATTTTAACACCATTAAGGAAAAAGCCAGCAACCGCAGAAAGGAGCATGAGGTGCAGCTAGAACTTAACATGGAGCGGATGGGCAGCAAGGTGGTAGAATTTGTAAAAGTGTCCAAGTCCTATCCTAACAAACCTATTCTTAACAAGTTCGATTATAACTTCAATAGATCGGAACGTATAGGTATCATTGGAAAGAATGGAACAGGGAAATCTACCTTTCTTAATATCCTTGCAGGAAGAGACCAACCAGATAGTGGAAAGGTTATTATTGGGGAAACCATAAAATTTGGTTATTACACTCAAAAAGGAATTAAAATAAAAAAGGGTCAAAAAGTAATCGATGTTATTCGTGAGTTTGGAGATTATATTCCCTTGATGAAAGGCAAGCAGATTTCTGCTCAACAGCTATTGGAACGCTTCTTATTTGACCGAAAAAAACAATACGACTTCGTAGACAAACTAAGCGGTGGTGAACGAAAACGCCTTTACCTCTGTACTGTTTTAATTCAGAACCCTAACTTTTTAATACTAGATGAACCTACCAATGACTTGGACATCGTAACACTTAATGTGTTGGAGAGTTTCCTGTTGGATTTTCAAGGCTGTCTCCTTGTCGTTTCACACGATAGGTATTTTATGGATAAAATTGTAGATCACTTATTGGTTTTTCGAGGTGATGGTGTTGTAGAGGATTTTCCCGGCAACTATTCTGATTATCGCGCTTATGAGGATAGTCAGGTACAAGAAAAAAGAGAACTTAAAGAAAAAGTCGATACTTCTAAGACAACTTGGAAGAAAACCGAAACCACAAACAAACTCTCGTACAACGACCAAAAGGAGTATAAACAACTGGAGCGGGACATTAAAAAATCAGAAACTAAGAAAGTAAAACTACAGGCTAAATTCGCAGATTCTTCTTTATCAGGGGAGGAAATTGCTTCCCTATCTATAGAACTTGGTGAACTATCGGATACCATTGATCAAAAAACTGAACGTTGGTTTACTCTTTCTGCATTAATGGAGGGGTAAACGCTTTGTTACTTTATCAGAACTTTACCAGTTAAAGCTACTTTATTGCGCTAAAAATCGAACGTAGTACGGAAAGAGGTAAGACGTAAAATCAAGCTTATTCTGTCTTGTTTCACCAAAGTCTTAGGTCCTGATAGCGCAAATACCTGGACTAAAACAGGCTCAAAACTACTTTCCTCACCAAATCAAAGAAACTACCACGGCTAAACGATACCCTTTTTAATACGGTGTTTTTGGTGTTCACGGCGTTTATAGCGCGAAAATTGCACTTCAGCAGACCTTCTATTAGATACCATTATATGGATGGTTAAGCCAACTAACATCCTCCAGAACACTCTTGCAGCCGTTATAATACTGGAACAAACGCAAGTCATTAAAACAAAAAATACCATCTTCTTTATCCTCTTCATCGGGATGAGCGGATAGGCTCAGAGCAGCACAACGGCTATTAAAGTAAAAACTATTGAAATGACTATCGGTACCGAAACTGCTACTGAATTGAACTTGGAGAACACTACGAAAATTGCAAGGCTTTACAAGTTTAAAAATACTAGAGTATCTAAAGCATTATCTTTTACTACAAAAATAAACATGGCTAAAATGATTTACTATAATATCCACTAACTTTCATGATTTTAGCGCAGGCTAATTCAACCTCCTGCCAAAGTTATTGATTAATAGGTGCTTATCATTATGAAATAAATAGGGGCTGTTTAAAAAGTCTACTCAGCTGTCGTTTAGATTGCAATCAAAAATAGCAAAGTAGTGTAGCAAAAGATATTTCGACTGCGTTAGATATAAAAAGATAAACACTAGACTTCTTGAACACTCCTATGTAGCGAACCAAATCGGCACTAAAAAATAGAACCTGTTTGACTACCTTTGACAAATTTTTAATTACAGCAGTGTACCGTTTTATTTCTTACATCAAGTTTCTCCTTACGGCAACCAATCAACATGGCGTGCATTCTCCGTTCATATATGGGTTCGTTACTAAAGGGTTATACCGTAAAGGAAATAAAGACCTTTCAGTTACAGAAAATGTATTAGCAAAAAGCATATCCTATTTTTCACACAAAAATATTGGCTTGGTAACCGATTCCAATGAACTCAAAATAAAGTTGAATACCATATTTGAAGAGTTGGATTACGGCTCTTTCCCTTTTGATATTATTTATGCGAATGTATTAGGCAAACCATTTAAAACTATTGGAAAACAATATATTCATAATGAAAGTATGCTCATCATAGAGGGCATACATGCCACAAAGAAAAGTCGTACCATGTGGCACGCATTAAAAGAACAAGAGCATGTTCGTGTTACTTTGGACCTGTACCACTGTGGTATCGTATTTTTTAGAAAAGAACAAGCAAAGGAACATTTTAAGATACGGATATAATCCCTTAATTTTAACCACTAATCCTAGACTATGAACAATACCGTATACATTACTCTTGGGGTCGTTTTTGTGATTTATGTGGGTTTCCGTTTTATGAATAAAGGAAAATCAAGAGATAGAAAATCAAGAAAATTCATGGAGGATTACAAACGAAAAGAGGAACAGAAGTAGGCCCTTGCAATTGGAAGTAGGAACAGAAAAGTTCAAGAGCTAACATAAAAATGTGGATACTGAGAAATATCATTCGACTGTCCGCTAACCGCTATCAATTGCCTACTTTCAAAAACAGTAACAAAAGAAACCTGAAATACTGCACTTCAGGCTTCCCAAAAATCCAAAAGAAACATATGAAAATTTACACTAAAACCGGAGACAAAGGAGAAACAGCACTCTTTGGTGGCACGCGTGTTCCTAAACATCATATCCGTATAGATAGCTACGGAACCGTAGACGAGCTTAATTCTTGGTTGGGGCTTGTTCGCGACCAAAGGATTGACACTTCAACCAAACAAGAACTTACCACAATTCAAGAAGATTTGTTCACCCTTGGCGCAATTTTGGCAACCGACCCAGAAAAAGCAGTATTAAAAAATGGCAAAGAGCGGCTCAATATTCCAAGAATTAAGGAATCCCATATCCAAAAACTAGAAGTAGCAATAGATACTATGGAAAAAAATCTACCACAAATGACGCATTTCATACTTCCCGGTGGACACACAACCGTGTCATACTGTCATATCGCACGGACCGTTTGTAGAAGGGCAGAACGCATGGCCACACTTTTACATGAAAACGAACCTTTTGATGAACAGGTTCTCTCTTATTTAAACCGCCTCTCGGACTATCTGTTTGTATTGGCACGAAAATTGTCGAAAGACTTAGATGCAGACGAGGTAAAATGGATTCCAGAAAAAATGGACTAATAAAGCAATAATTTCTTCGTTATCAATTTACGAAAGCGTTAAATGTTGATAACTAAAATAAAATAATTGCAAATTATCTTGGCTGCCATTATTTAAAAATTATTTTTGCAAAAATTTAAAATAACATTGTTACCATGTATTGGACATTAGAACTAGCATCTTATTTAAGTGATGCACCTTGGCCGGCAAGTAAAGATGAGTTGATTGACTACTCAATCAGAACCGGTGCGCCTTTAGAGGTTGTAGAAAACTTACAATCCATGGAGGAAGAGGGTGGTGAAATCTACGAATCAATTGAAGAGATTTGGCCAGATTATCCTACGGAAGAAGACTACCTCTGGAACGAGGACGAATATTAGCGCTACATTTAGCTAAAACGCAAGCATACTATTAGTTATAAACAAGGTATATAAAATAGGCGGTATCATTGTTTGACGAACTACCTTTTGTAGGCTTACATATTATAATAACTACTAAAAAGTCTCCTTGGAGGCTTTTTTTTTATGTAATTTTGGCAGTAGTAAAAGGTATTTTAGACTATTATAAAGACTGGAATGGCTTTTGTTCTTAATTGATATATATTTCAAAAATCGATTTTAATTAATATAAAAAACCTCTTAGAGATTAAAATCTCTACGTATTCGGTACAAATACATAAAAACATATGAGTTTCATAAATTCCGTCTTAAAGGCTTTTGTTGGCGACAAATCAAAAAAAGATGTAAAAGAGCTTCAACCTCTTGTAGAGCAAATAAAGTCTTTTGAAGCCGGTATGGAAAAACTGAGTTTGGATGAAATCCGTCAAAAAACCATCGATTTTAAGCTAAAAATACAAGACTCCTACAAAGACATCACTGCCCAAATAGCCGAGCTAGAAAAAGAAGTTCACAAGTCTACCGACATCGATAAAAACGAGGATAGCTACACACAAATAGATATCCTAAAAGAAGAGGCCTATACTATTTCAGAAGCTACCTTAAACGAAATATTACCTGAAGCTTTTGCTGTAGTAAAGGAAACGGCAAAACGTTTTGTTGATAACGAAACCCTCACTGTTACCGCATCTGAAAACGACAGAAAGTTATCCGGCAGCAAAGACTATCTTTCCTTGGACGGCGATAAAGCGATTTGGAAAAATTCTTGGGATGCGGCCGGAAAGCAAGTGACCTGGGACATGGTACATTATGATGTACAGCTTGTTGGAGGTATTGCCCTGCACCAAGGTAAAATTGCTGAAATGCAAACTGGGGAAGGTAAAACATTGGTAGCGACCCTACCGTTATATTTGAATGCACTAACAGGTAACGGAACCCATTTGGTTACCGTTAACGACTACCTAGCAAAAAGGGATAGTGCATGGATGGCCCCAATTTTTGAATTTCACGGCCTTTCCGTAGACTGTATAGACCACCATAGACCTAACTCCGACGGCAGAAGAGCAGCCTATAATGCAGATGTTACGTATGGCACCAACAACGAATTCGGTTTTGATTACCTAAGGGATAACATGGCACATACGCCAACAGATTTGGTACAGCGACCACATAATTATGCAATTGTAGATGAGGTAGATTCTGTTTTGGTAGATGATGCACGTACGCCGCTTATCATATCTGGGCCTGTACCGGAAGGAGACCGCCACGAGTTTAATGAATTGAAACCAAAAGTCAACGAAGTCGTTCAAAAACAGCGTCAGCATTTAACAGGTGTCTTGGCCGAGGCAAAAAAACTGATTGCAGAGGGCGACACCAAAGAAGGAGGGTTTTTATTACTTCGCGTTTTCAGAGGACTGCCAAAAAATAAAGCACTGATAAAATTCTTGAGTGAAGAAGGGGTAAAACAGCTCTTGCAGAAAACAGAGAACTTTTACATGCAAGATAATAACAGGGAGATGCCTAAAGTCGATGAAGACTTATTGTTCGTGATAGATGAAAAGAACAATCAGATAGAACTTACAGATAAGGGAGTAGATTATATCTCTGGGGAGAAAGACCGAGACTTTTTTGTAATGCCAGATATAGGAGGTGAAATCGCTAAGATTGAAAATCAAGGTTTAGAAATTGAAAAAGAAGCAGAAATTAAAGAAGAGCTTTTTAAAGACTTTACTATAAAAAGTGAGCGCATTCATACCATGAGTCAATTGTTAAAAGCATATACCCTATTTGAAAAAGATACGGAATATGTGGTAATGGAAAACAAGGTGATGATTGTAGACGAGCAGACTGGTCGTATTATGGATGGTCGTAGATATTCGGACGGATTGCACCAAGCCATTGAAGCTAAGGAAAATGTAAAAATCGAAGCATTAACCCAAACCTTCGCCACGGTTACTTTACAGAATTTTTTTAGGATGTATAGCAAGTTGGCCGGTATGACCGGTACAGCAGTAACAGAAGCTGGAGAGTTGTGGGAAATCTATAAATTGGATGTAATGGAAATTCCAACGAATAGGCCGATTGCCAGGGATGATCGTAATGATTTGATTTACAAAACAAAACGAGAAAAATACAATGCCATTATTGACGAGGTTACCAAACTTAGTCAGTCTGGAAGACCGGTATTGATTGGTACCACTTCGGTAGAAATCTCAGAGTTACTTTCACGTATGTTGACCATTCGTAAGGTTCCTCATAACGTATTGAATGCGAAACTTCACAAGAAAGAAGCAGATGTTGTTGCAGAAGCAGGTTATGCTGGAGTAGTGACCATCGCTACGAACATGGCAGGACGTGGAACGGATATTAAACTCTCCAACGAGGTAAAAGAATCTGGCGGACTTGCAATTGTAGGTACAGAACGACATGATTCTCGTAGGGTAGATAGACAATTACGAGGACGTTCAGGTCGTCAAGGAGACCCAGGTAGCTCGCAATTCTACGTTTCCTTAGAGGATAACCTAATGCGTTTATTTGGTTCTGATAGGGTGGCTAAGATGATGGATAAGATGGGACTTGAAGAGGGTGAAGTCATTCAGCACAGTATGATGACCAAATCCATTGAACGCGCACAGAAAAAAGTAGAGGAAAATAACTTTGGTGTGCGTAAACGTTTATTGGAGTATGATGATGTGATGAACGCACAACGTGAGGTAGTCTATAAAAGAAGACGTCACGCCTTGCAAGGAGAGCGTTTGAAGGTAGATATTGCCAATATGGTTTACGATACCTGTGAAGTCATTGTGGAGAGTAACAAAGGCGCTAGTGACTATAAAAATCTTGAGTTTGAATTGATAAAGTACTTCTCCATGACTTCCCCTGTTACAGAGGAAGAATTTGGAAAGTTAAGCGCCCAAGAAATCACAGGAAAAGTGTATAAAGCGGGTTATAAATATTATAAACAAAAGATGGAGCGCAACGCCGCTACCGCATTACCTGTCATAAAACAGGTATATGAGGACAAGTCCAACAACTTTGAGCGCATTGTAGTACCATTTACGGATGGTATTAAAAGTCTTAGTGTGGTGACTAATTTACAAGAGGCATATGATAGCG